>JAPPDO010000071.1 GCA_028821635.1 Ekhidna sp. | reverse complement strand
ATATTGAAATGCGGAAGGCCTCCTTTCTTGTTACTACAATACATTTTTTCATAATAAGCAATCAGTGATATAATTATATTTCATTTCTATATCTTGGACTTCCATCAGTTTAAGAGCTGATGAACAGGATTAAAGAAGTCCTAGAGTCCAAGGGAATTAAGCAGACTTGGCGGGCTGATCAACTTGGAAAAAGTTACAATATGGTCAATTCCTATGCGCAAAATAGGAGGCAGCCAAGTGTAGAGGACTTGTACGGGATTGCAAAAATCCTAGACGGTGATGTTAAAGAATTATTACAGTCAAGCAAAAAATGATACTAGCTCATGCCAACAATTTACGATAACATAGATGAGATATTAGCGCATGACTTAAAGGATACTTTGAAGGAGTCATATCGTTCTGATTTCTGTGTTGGTTATTTTAACCTCAGAGGTTGGAAGAATGTCGTTGATCTCATCGAAGAGTTTGAGGGAGATGGTGAAAACTGTTGCAGACTCATTGTTGGTATGCAAAGACCATCAGAAGATCTTCTAAAGCAAGTTCTTGCAAATCAGAAACCAGGACTTGTAGATCAAGCTGAAGTAGTCGCACGAAAAAAGGCAATGGCTCATGAATTCCGTGAACAGTTGACCTTTGGAATTCCTTCAGCACAAGATGAAAAAGTTTTACGAAAGCTGTCATTGCAACTCAAGAGTAAAAAAGTACTTGTCAAGCTATACTTAAGTCACCCACTACACGCCAAGCTATACCTTGGATTTAGGAATGATAAGAAATCACCAATTATTGGATATGTTGGCAGTAGTAACCTGACCATGTCTGGCCTTGAAAAACAAGGCGAATTGAACGTAGACGTGGTTGAAAAGGATGCTGGTGAGAAACTTTCTGAATGGTTTAATGACAGATGGGAAGACAGGTTTGCAATTGATATCTCTGAGGAGCTTGCTGAAATCATAGATGAAAGCTGGGCAGGGGATAAGGTGATTCCACCCTATTTCATTTATCTGAAGATCGCATATCACTTATCGCAAGAAGCACAAACCGGAGAAAATAATTTCGATATCCCGAAAGAGTTTGCACACCTTCTTCCATTTCAAAAGAAGGCTGTCTTACTCGCTGCTCAGCATTTGTATCATAGAAATGGAGTAATGATCGGAGATGTAGTAGGACTAGGTAAGACCATGACCGCATCCGCCTTAGCCAAGCTTTTTGAGGAAACCTTCGTATTAGAGACCTTAATAATATGTCCGAAAAACCTGGTTGAAATGTGGAAGGATTACGTTCATAATTACCATCTTAGGGCAAATGTTATGAGTATTTCTAAAGTGAGTGAGGCATGGCTAGAATCTGAACGGAGATACCGCATTGTCATCATAGATGAAAGTCATAATTTAAGAAATAGAGAAGGTAAGAGATACGGCTTTGTAAAAGATTACATTGACAGAAATGAAACTAAGGTTATTCTGTTAACGGCTACACCTTACAACAAAACTTATTTTGACCTTTCAAATCAGTTGCGATTATTTATTCCTGAAGATCAGGATTTAGGAATCGGACCTGAAAGGTATCTAGAATCAATAGGAGGCCAGCATGAATATGTTGCTGAACATCAAACCAGTCCATTTAGCATTGCTGCTTTTGAAAAAAGTGAATACGCTGACGATTGGCGTGATTTACTTAAAATGTTTTTAGTAAGGCGAACTCGATCATTCATCAGAGACAACTATGCTGAAACGGATAAATCAAGTGGTCGAAGATATCTGACTTTCGAAGATGGGACTAAGTTTTATTTTCCTAATAGAATTCCAAAACGTATTGAATACGCTTTTGATGCGGATGATCCTGAGGACACTTATGCGCAGTTGTTCTCTCAAAATGTAGTTGACACGATCAACAAAATGTCTTTGCCAAGATATGGTTTAGGGCAATTTATTGATGATGGTAGAACCGGAAATGCAACAGAGGAAGAGCAAACTCAATTAGACAATTTAACTCGTGCAGGAAAGCGATTAATGGGTTTTTGCAGAACCAATCTGTTCAAGCGGCTGGAAAGCAGTGGTTATGCATTTCTACTATCACTTGCTCGTCATGCAATGCGAAACTACGTTTATGTTCATGCCATTGAAAATGATTTAGACCTTCCGATTGGCTCGCAAGAAACCGCAGTAATGGACGAATTTTTGGAAGAGCATGATGAAGAGCTAGATAAACTTAGATCAAAAAAGATTCATGCTGAGCTAAGTGAATATGCCAAAGGTGCTGCAAGTATTTATAAAACGATGCAGGCACATCCCCGAAAGTTTAAATGGGTCTCGCCACGGTTCTTCAAGTCCTCACTTATCAGACAACTTAAAAAGGATGCTGAATTAATCATGCAGATTTTGACGATAGGTGAAACCTGGGACTCCACTTTAGATAAACAGATAGATGAGTTTGAAAAACTTTCACAACAAATACATAAGGATGAAAAGATTCTAGTCTTTACTCAGTTTGCAGATACTGCTCGCTACTTGGAAAAAGAACTAACAAGAAGAGGTGTGACGGACCTTGTATGTGTCACCGGTGATACGGAAAATCCTACAGATGCTGCACACCGGTTTAGTCCGAAGAGCAATTCCGCAGAATTGGAACAGCCTGAAATCAGAATATTGATTACCACAGACGTACTAAGTGAAGGACAAAACCTGCAAGATGGTCACATCATAGTAAACTTTGATCTACCTTGGGCATTGATTCGGTTAATTCAACGTGCTGGACGTGTTGATCGAATTGGGCAGGAAGCAGAAGAAATATTCTGCTATTCCTTCCTTCCGGCAGATGGGGTGGAGACGATCATCAATTTAAGAGGACGGTTGCAAAACAGGATTCAGGAAAATGCTGAAGTAGTAGGAGCAGACGAAGTGTTCTTTGACGGTGATCCGGTAAATATCAGAGACCTCTACAATGAAAAGGCAGGAATACTCGATGACGATGATACAGATGATGTTGATTTAACATCGAAAGCGTATGAGATATGGAATCAGGCAATTAAAGCTAACCCGGAGATTAAAAAGAAGGTTTTGGCTATGCCGGATGTAGTATACTCTACGAAGGAAAAGCCTTCTGATGTTATCAATAATGGAGTTATAACTTATCATAAAACAGCGGCAGGTACCGATGTATTGACCTGGCTCGATGAAAACAGACAAGTAAGGTCAAGGAGTCAAAATCGAATTCTTAAGGTGCTGGAATGTGCCTTAGATACACCAGCATTGGACCGAATGGAAGACCATCATATGTTGGTTGAAAGAGCTGTAGACATTTCCAACCGGGCACAAAAATCTACAGGTGGACATCTTGGTAAGAAAAGCAGTGTACGTTACAAAACGTATATGCGGCTAAAACGATTTTTTGAAGAAAGTAAAGGAACTATATTCGAGAATGAAGAACTCAAACGAGCGATTGACGACATCTATAAATTCCCCATGCAAGAAAGTGCCAAAACATTATTGAATAGAAGATTACGACTTGGGCTTACCGATCAGGAGCTTTCTGAAATTGCCATAAATCTCAGAAGTGAAGGACGCTTATGCTTAATCGATGAATCCGAGAGTGAAATACGGACACCAAAAGTGATATGTTCTATGGGGCTTAAAGAAGAAAACTAGGATGCAAGCACTAGAGCGCAAACAGTTCAATCGCTACATCGAACATTTTGAGTTTGATCATCTCTTCAATCAATTAGGTTGGAATTACAAGAATCATTCGTTCCCTAAAAAAGCAGCCGAAACTACCTATCAATTCAAGCTCATTGCTGAAAAAGAAGGATTTGCCATTTTGATCTGTCATCCTGATAGTGAAGGGAAAATTCCGGATGCTCAAACCCGTAAAAGAGTTCATACGGAGATCGCAAAGCTCCATCATGAGCATTTGATCATCTTCATCGACAAGTATCAGTCTACTCAACGATGGGAGTTGCTTGTCAGGGAGCCTAACAAACCGGTTCGGGTCGTGGGTCACAAATGGAAAAAAGGTCAGACACCGGAATTGCTCTATCAGAAACTATCTGGTGCCTTTTTCACCATAGAAGAGGACGAATCAGGCTCACTTACCATTGTCGATGTGGTGCAACGCATCAAGGAAAACTTTGGGGTCAACGCCGAGAAAGTCACAAAGAAGTTTTACACCGAATTCAAACGTCAGCACTCTCAATTCCTGGATTTTATTAAAGGTATTGATGATACGATACCGGATAAAGAAAACACCAATAAGCAGTGGTATGCCAGTTTGATGCTCAATCGCTTGATGTTTTGCTACTTCATCCAGAAAAAGGGATTTTTAGATCAGGACAGAAACTATCTCAAGAATAAACTAAAAGCATGTCAGGAACTGGCCGGACAAGGTAAGTTCTATGGATTTTACCGCAGTTTTTTATTGGAGCTATTCCATGATGGTTTAGGGAAGCCCATGGATAAAAGAAGTGATGATCTACCTGTTGAACTAGGAAAGATTCCATACCTCAATGGTGGTCTTTTCGATGTGCATGAATTGGAAAGGCAATTCGACTCGATCAAAATAGATGATGATGCGTTTGAGCGAATCTTTGAGTTTTTTGATCAATGGGAATGGCATCTTGATACCAGAGAACATGCGGAAGGTAAAACTATCAATCCGGATGTGATTGGGTACATTTTTGAAAAGTATATCAATGACCGGGCGGCAATGGGTGCCTATTACACGAAGGAAGATATCACCGATTATATTGGCAAGAACACCATTATACCTTTTCTTTTTGATGAAGCGGAGCGGAATTACAAAGAAGCATTTACAGGAGATGCGGAGTTGTGGAACTCATTAAAAGAAAGTGGTGATGAGTATATCTATGATGCTATAAAACACGGTGTACCGAAAGAGGGAGGATTATTCGATGATTTACCGGATGATGTAAAAGAAGGGTTTCAACCGGAATTAGAACGGAATGTGGTTTCATCAGACACCAAACCACACCTCTGGGAAATCAGAAAATCGTGGAATCAAAGAGCTCCGCAGGAAACAGGTCTTCCTACTGAGATTTACCGGGAATTAATAGAAAGGAGAAAGCGGTATACAGCGGTAAAAGCTAAGATTGAGAAAGGAGAGATTACTCAAATTAATGATTTTATCACCTATAATCTGAATATCCGTCAATTCGCCCAGGATTTTATTGAAACCACGAAAGATCCTGTTTTTATCAGGCATTTCTACAAGGCACTCAATAAAATCACCATTCTGGACCCTACATGTGGCTCGGGTGCGTTTCTGTTTGCGGCAATGAATATTCTCGAACCGCTCTACGAAACCTGCCTCAAGCGTATGGAGGAGTTTGTGGAAGAAGAAGAACAGCCCGGAAAGCACAAATTCTTCGAAGAAACATTGGAGCAGATTAACAGTGAGGAGCATCCCAATCTGCAATACTTCATTTACAAGAGCATCATCCTAAACAACCTTTATGGAGTAGATATCATGAAGGAGGCCGTTGAGATAGCCAAGCTGCGTCTTTTTCTAAAGCTGGTTGCAACAGTGGATGTAGAACCATCTAAAAAGAATTTTGGCTTGGAACCACTCCCGGATATAGATTTTAATATAAGAGCAGGTAATACCTTGGTCGGTTTTGCCACAGAGAATGAACTTCTGAGGGCTATTCAGGTCGACCAACATGGTCAATATAGAGCGGGCTATGAACAGGAATTAGAAGCATTTAAGGAAGAATGTGAATTAGTCGCCAAAGCATTCAGCCATTTTCAGAACAGCCAGCTCATCAATGATCAAGGCAGCGACAGCTTTAGAGAAGCCAAAGTAGAACTGAACCGTAGATTAAAGGAATTAAACCACAAGCTTAATGTTTATCTGGCGACCAATTACGGAATTGATGCTCAAACCAAACCGCAGGCTTTTGAAAAATGGCTCGAAAGCCACCAGCCCTTTCATTGGTTTGCTGAATTCTATCATATCATAGCAGCAGAAGGTGGTTTTGACGCAATAATTGGGAATCCACCATATGTTGAACTCAAAAAGATTGATTATAAATTAGGTTCTTATAAATCCACAAGCTGTGGAAATCTTTATGGACCAATTATAGAAAGATATTTTAATATTCATAAAGAAAAAGGAAGGTCTGGGATGATTATTCCTCATTCTGCTACTTGTACTGATCGGATGAGTTCAGTAATGGATATTCTAAAAAGAAGAAGTTTTTGGCACTCGACTTTTGATGTAAGACCTGCAAAACTTTTTGATGGTGTAGACCAAAGACTTCTGATTTATGTTACAAACATACAAACAGAAAACATTTATTCTTCGAAGTATTACCGATGGTCTACAGAATATAGGCCCTTCCTTTTTGAAAACATTGAGTATGCAGATAATTTAGCTGAAATTGTTCCAAACTCAATAGCAAAATTAGGAAGTACAATTGAACTAAATATTTTAGAGAAGATTACAAAAGACACAAAACTTTTTATACATTATAAAGAAGGAACTCAGATTTTCTACCATAACGCACCAAGATATTTCATAAGAGCCATGGTATCTCCACCATATTTTTGGAATGAAATAGATGGAGTAAAAACCTCCACACAAATAAAAAGAATTTCTTTCGGGACCAAAATCCAATCAAATGCGGTTGGGTCAGTCATAAATTCTAATCTTTACTATAGATGGTTTATGGCATTTTCTGATAGCAGACATTTAAATAATAGAGAGTTAGATTTTTTCCCTTTTTCATTAGAAAATTCTAGTCATTTGTTTGCTTTGGAGACTCTTTTTATCGCATTTAATGATGACTTAGAAAAGAAAAAGATTAGAAAAAAGGCGTTTTATAAAGCAACTGGAAATGTTGAATATGACGAATATTTTATTAAAAAATCCAAACCTATCATCGATCAAATCGACACTTCATTAGCACAGCATTACCGCTTTACAGAAGAAGAGCTGGATTTTATCATTAACTACGACATCAAGTACCGTATGGGCAAGGCTTTGTTTGGAGAAGAGGACAATGGGGAAGAGGATGAGGATTAATTATGGAAACTTGGGGAAATACAGACATATTGAAACTATCCAAAACAGGATTTTTGAGTTCACAGAAATGTCCGGCTTCTATTGTCCTCAAGAGTTATGATTGGGCGAAGAAACAAAGAGAGCAAGGAAATTGCATTGTATGTGGGAATCATTCACAAATTGAGAAGGATGTATTTGAGATGCTGCTAAAAGGAAATCAGCCACTGATACTGGTCTTAGCACGAGGAATTAAATCTCGTTGGGAATCCGCTGTTGAGGAAGCTGCAAAAACAGATCGTCTGTTGGTTATCAGTCCTTTTGAAAAAGAGATCAGAAGAGTTACCCGTGAATATGCAAGAATCCGGAATCAGAAGATCATTGAAATCAGTGATGATTTGGTAGTCGGGTATGCATCAGAAGGAGGGTTGTTAGAGGGGTTGTTGGAAGGGAAAAACTACACTTTATTAAATGATGTACCAAAATGAGCAGGTTGGGATTGTT
>JAPPDO010000341.1 GCA_028821635.1 Ekhidna sp. | reverse complement strand
ATCTCCTCGCTGAAAAAGCAACAAAACATATTAAAGCGTAGATACAATCTACGCTTAGGCTAGTTTTTTTATGAAAATAACCGCTCGGCAGACAAAAATGCCTGCTAGATGGAGAAGAATAACCTCGTCCCAGAGAAAAATAACCCCAGAATGGGCTGCAGGATCTTCATGGAAGTGCTTCTATTACTTGAGTTGGTAGGCGTAGATTTTGTTATTGTCAAACCTATTATTGGAAACCCATAGGGTGGTGCCGTCCGACCAGAGGCCTTCAGGACTGTTATTGTCTGCGGCATTGAGGGTGTTGATGTCTCTGGCAGTATTGCGTGCACCGGTGGCTAACGTGTAAGCGTAGATTTTGTCATTACTTCCTGAGAAGTCATTATTTGCTACCCACAGGGTGGTGCCGTCCGACCAGAGGCCCTGTGGATTGTCATTATCTGAATTGAGGTTGTTGATAGCCTTAGCGGCATTGCGTGTGCCGTTAGCTAATGTGTAAGCGTAAATTTTGTCATCACTCCAATCGGATACCCAGAGGGTGGTACCGTCTGACCAGAGACCACGAGGACTGGTATTGCCCACAGTTCTGAGGGTATTGATGTCCTTAGCGGCATTGCGTGTGCCGTTAGCTAATGTGTAAGCGTAAATTTTGTCATCACTCCAATCGGATACCCAGAGGGTGGTACCGTCCGACCAGAGACCCCGAGGACTCGTATTGCCCGCAGCACCGAGGGTATTGATGTCCTTAGCGGCATTACGTGCACCGGTAGCCAGCGTGTAAGCATAGATTGTGTCATCCCCGACATCATCCCGAACGATCCAGAGCGTAGTGCCGTCCGACCAGAACCAAAAGCCGTAGGGATTGGAATTTCCCTCCGTGGCGGGAATATAAATATCCTGCGCCGGCAGGCGGCCACCTGAGGGTACATCTTTTCCACAAGAGCTAAGGTTCATACTGATGATGCTGATTAAGAAAGCCGCGGTAAGAGGTTTATTTTTTGTGGGGAAACACATAGAAACTAAATTTAGCTGTCACACAGGAAGCACTTCTTTGCAAAACTGTCGACTAGAGTGCAAACTAAAGCAGCAAGTGTTGTGAGGAGTGCTACACTTGCCTCTAACCTCATTCTTTCCCTGAGCATCCATCCACGGGTTAAATTTCTCTCCATACAGGGCAATGCGATGGTAAAAGCAGCCGGCGCAAAGGCTTGTAAAACCTGAATTATAAACTGAAATATTGATCATCTATTTTTTGTAGAATCGTTTTTATCTCATCTGCTTTATAATAATCTCCCAGCTTCTCAAAGGAGATAATCAAATTTCGGAGCGTCCTTAACACAATGTCAAGGTTTGTGCATGGCTCGTAAAAAAAATCTTGTTTTTGAAGTTGTAAATTCTCTAAATAGTTATCAATATCCTCTTTAGTAAAAATCAATCCTCGATTGAAAACATTGATATAAAACGCATCTGTATCCGTGAGTTTATAGGTTAGAATAAACAGATTGGGAAGATTGACACCGAAAATCGGAAGATTCGTCTTCTGTGCTAACATTAAGTACACAGAACAGAGCGCAATTGGATTTCCCTTTCTGGTCTCCAGCACCAAATTAATCATTGAGTTGGCCGGTGAATGAAAGTTCTTTGTGTTAGGTCTGAATTGGAATTGATTAAAAAAGACATCATTGAACACTTTTACCTGATCTTTTGGATTCATCTCTTCCCTCATCTGCCGCCATACCTCGTGATACATCTGCTCCATTTGCCTCACTAAGACCTCAAGTTCCAGATCCGGATACTGATAAGTGGCTACAATCCACAGCCCTTCCAGCAGATGCGCAGCACCTGTTTCTTTCCATACTAAAAATCGCTCTTGAAGCAGCTCAAATTGCAGCTCATGAACCAAATCTTCTATTCGCTCCTGAATCAGTGGATTGAATGTGCTTTCCCACTCTATCTCCAGTAATGGAATAATTGAAGTGCCCGCAGACATGATCTTCCCTTCTACGTGTGTGATTACCTCCGGATCATCATCATCAAGAAGTTGGACAAGTGCTTTTATTTCAGATTCGGAAATCATCGACTGCTTCTCTTTTTCAAATCCAATAAATCCAGTCTCATTAGGTCAAAGGCAGGAACTTTAATAATTCGGGAGACTTCGTTCTTTTTTCTTTCGAATATTCTTTCATGTAATAATCTCTCATTCAGGTTTGAATAACTCCTACGTTCATTCGCTCCTCTATTGGTGCATGATTAGCCATCTCAATCCCTTTTGAAATCACTTTTCTGGTTTCAATCGGGTCAATGATGCCATCTATCCATAGTCTTGAGGCGGCATAGTAAGGGCTTAATTTTTCATTGTAAGCATCTTCAATTTTCTTAAATTGTGCCTGTTGCTCCTCTTCCGTCAGTTCCCTTCCTCTTGCCTTTGCTGATGCAATCTCAATTTGAAGCAATGTCTTGGCCGCTGATCCTCCACTCATTACGGCTATTTCTGCCGTAGGCCATGCAAAAATCAATCGGGGGTCGTAGGCTTTGCCACACATCGCATAGTTTCCTGCCCCATAGGAACTGCCCAATATAATGCTGAATTTAGGCACCACTGAATTGGATACTGCATTCACCATTTTAGCTCCGTCTTTAATTATTCCTCCATGTTCGGCCCGAGAGCCGACCATGAATCCATTTACATCATGGAGGAACACTAATGGTATTTTTCGTTGGTTGCAGTTCATGATGAAGCGAGCGGCTTTGTCTGCTGAATCAGAGTAGATCACCCCTCCCATCTGCATTTCGCCTTTCTTGCTCTTTACGACCTTTCGCTGGTTAGCAACAATGCCTACACTCCAGCCGTCTATCCTTCCATACCCGCAAATGAGTGATTTCCCATATGATTCCTTATATTGTTCAAAGCCTGAGTTATCCACGAGGCATTGGATGACCTCTACCATATCATACTGAATGCCTCTGTCGGCTGGAAATTCTCTGTAAATACTTTCTAATTCTTTTTGAGGCAGTTTGCTTTTTGATCGGTTAAATCCGGCATTTTCAGGATTTCCCATTTTATCAAAAATCTTTTTAATAGCATCCAGTGCCGCCTCGTCGTTATCAAACTTATTATCTGTTACTCCGGAAATCTCACAATGTGTGGAGGCACCACCAAGTGTCTCGTTATCAATATTTTCTCCAATAGCAGATTTTACCAGATAGCTTCCGGCTAAAAATACCGAGCCTGTACCTTCAACGATCAGTGCCTCATCCGCCATAATTGGCAGATACGCTCCCCCCGCCACGCAGCTTCCCATGATCGCTGCTATCTGTACAATCCCTTTGGAAGACATGACCGCATTATTTCTGAACTGACGGCCGAAGTGTTCCTTATCCGGGAAGATCTCATCTTGCATAGGAAGAAAAACCCCTGCGCTATCCACCAGATAGACAATGGGAAGTTTATTTTCTAAGGAAATTTCTTGGGCTCTAAGGTTTTTTTTGGCTGTCATCGGAAACCATGCTCCGGCTTTTACTGTGGCATCGTTTGCTACAATTACACACTGCCTATCAGCTATTTTACCTATTCCCGTCACGACTCCGGCACTTGGGCATCCTCCCACATCCAGATACATACCATCTGCGGCAAAAGCACCAATCTCTAAAAAATCATTAGGATCATCTATGAGGTAGTCAATTCTCTCTCTGGCAGTAAGTTTGCCTTTTTTATGATGAGAGGTTATCTTCTTTTCGCCCCCGCCAAGTTTTACTTTTTTCAGTCGCTCATTGAGCTTGTATACTAATTGCTTATTTGTGTCTTCGTTTTTGTTGAGTTGGATGTTCATGTGTTTAATTACCCCTCACCTTCCGAAGGAACTCCTTTTAGTTTTTTGTGTTTTCTGCCAAGAGGTTTCATGAAGTCTTTCGGATAATTTCTGAAGTGGATGATTAAAGCATCTAAATCAATGAGGACTTTATTCAGGCTACCATATAGAGAATCGTCATTAAGAAGTTTGCCGATAGTTCCGGAGTCAGATTGAATTGCAAATATCAAACCATTTGCTTGCTCAAGGGACTCGTTTAACTTCAATAAGGTCTCATCAATAGGGATTGATTGTAAAGAATCTACCAAGGATTTTGAGCTTGTCAGAAGACCCTCTAATTGTTCAGACCTTTCCTTAAAAGAAATCAATAACTTATTGGTATTATTTTAGACTGAATCTAAATCCAGGCGATTTGCTTTATAAGTAAGCGTTCCGATGGAATATTTCAATGTGTCCACTATCCCTTTTATATCAGTGGCAATGAGTTGATCAAGGACTGTGTTGAGTTTAGTAATGGTGGTATTAATATTGTCTGCTACCGGCTCGAACTGAGAGAAGATGTCCCCATCTGTTTCAGACTTTAGTGTGTCGCCCGAATTGAGCAATTCTTGAGCGTCTCCTAAAACCAAAACAATTGCTTTTGTGCCAAGAAGACCATCATTAGCCAGATGAGCACTGGTTCCATTATTGATTTTTACCTCCCGATCAACGTCCAGCGAGACAATAATTTCATTCTGTTCTTGAACCAGACTAAATCCGCTTACCCGTCCTACAGGAAGTCCTTTAAGATATACAGGATTCGATACGTTCAGGCCTGAAACATTTGGATAAACTACGAAGTATCTTATCGTTGGTGAGAGGAGGTCTGACCCTCTTAAAAAATTAAATCCATAATACAAGAGTGCACCAGCTACAATGGTGATAAGTCCTATCTTGAATTCTTTTGACACAGTTTTGTTTTTTTAATTCTGCGTATTTATGACTTTTGTGTATTCCCTGACGGCCCGGTAGATTCCCGAAGCGATGTATGCCTGAACTCTAGGGTCATTCAACTCTCTTTCCTCTATCGGATTGGAAAGGTAGCCAATTTCTACTAAGACACTCGGCATCGTTGTATTCCATAGTACATAAAGGCTTGATTGTTTAACGCCATAGCTTTTTCTGCCTGCTCTTTTTTTGAGTTGTTCGTCTATTAAAGAGGCAAGGATTAAGCTGTTTTTCTGATATGCAGACTGGGTTAAATTGTACAATATGTAAGATTCCTCGGACTGTGGATCAAAGTCATAGCGTTTTTCGTAGTCTTCCTCTAGCAGGATTACGGAGTTTTCTCTTTTTGCCACCTCAAGTGCCCGATCGGTATTCTGGGCCCCCATTACATAGACCTCTACTCCCTTAATTGCTCTTTTTCTTGCCAGTGGAGTGTTCTCTGGCAGGGAGTTGGCGTGGATAGAAACAAATAAGTCTGAATTATGACTGTTTGCAATTTCAGGTCTTTTTTCAAGTTCTACAAGAAAATCGCCCTTTCTTGTGTAGATAACCTCTACTTCTTCTACATTTTCTTCAATGTATTTGCCCACCAAATTGGCTACTTTAAGTGCTATGTCCTTTTCTTTTGTGTAACTGCCCCTGGTACCCGAATCTTTCCCTCCATGACCGGCATCAATGACAATCTTAGTAACAGCAAGTGATTTTTTGCCTGTGGGACTAAATGAAGCCAGGATCAAAAAAAAACTCATGCAGAGTATGACCAGTAGATTTCTCACAATTCTTATTCCTTAAAATGAAATATTTTTACATAAAAATCAGACATTAGGTACTCTCCTACAACCGATACAATAGTTATAAGCAAAAAAATTGCCTAAGTATAAATAAATTAACATCTCAAAGATAGTTTGATCATGGTTTTTCATCAAAAGGGTTCATAAGGTTGAGGAGCAGTTTTACTATTTTGCTTATTTTGATATGTAAAGTTATCTGGTCTCAGGAGGATTCGGAGAATTTTCAAACCAATACATTTGATTCATTAAAGTTATCGACTGCCATACAATCTGATTCTACACAAAATGATTCCACCGTCTCACCCCCAAGACGTAGTGATATTGAGACAATAATAAACTATGATTCAAGAGACTCCATCCGATTTAATGCCCAAAGTCAGAAAGTATTTATGTATGGCGAATCGCATATTGATTACGGTGCCATTACGCTTGAATCCGAACGCATTGAGGTAAACTGGGACACGAGAATAATTCATGCAAGCTACATTACAGACTCTACGGGCAGTGCCATTGGTAAACCCGTATATACAGATGGGCCTGAAGTATACGCTACTGATGATATTATTTATAATTTCAAGACCCGTAGGGCTCTGATCAAGGGAGTTGTCACCCAGCAAAATGAGGCATTCATGCACGGTGCAGATGTCAAAAAAAGTTCAAAAGATGAGCTCTTCATCAAAGGGGCCAGCTATACGACGTGTAATCTCGCTGAACCGCATTTTGAGATAAAATCAAATAAGCTAAAAGTCATCCCCGGCAATAAAGTAGTCTCCGGACCATTTAATTTGAGATTCAGAGATTTGCCAACACCGCTGTTTTTCGTCTTTGGCATGTTTCAAAAAAAAAAAAAAAAAGCATCGGGAATCGTCTTTCCTTCTTATGGAGAAGAAAACAGACGAGGCTTTTTCTTGAGAGAAGGTGGTTATTATTTTGCTATTAATGATTATATTGATGCTAGGATCACCGGGGATATTTATTCAAAGGGAGGAAATGCGCTCAATTTTACTTCAAACTATTACAAACGTTATGCTTATCGAGGAACCTTTAACTTCTCTTACACGAAGACAGTTGCTGACAATCTGGAGAATCCCCTGGAAACCAATGATTATTGGGCAAGGTGGAATCACAGCCCACAATCAAAAGGAAACTCTTCTATTTCAGCTTCCGTCTCCGCCGGTACTTCTACCTATAACTCAAATAACAACCTGATCAATCAGGACTTTTCCAGAAGTATCAACTCCCAATTTGCTTCAAATATCTCCTACCGAAACAGTCTACCAAGAACTCCATTCAACCTGTCTTTGAACTTGAGACATAGTCAAAATCTGCAAACCGGAATTGTCAACCTAACACTACCTGACTTTACGCTGAATATGAACCGTATCTACCCTTTTAAGAACCTAGTAAAATCAAGTAAGTCCCCGATTGCTAAACTAAACTTCAGTCACAATTTTGTTTCAAGAAATGAGATTAGCAACGGTCCAATTAGTGGGCCTTCCGGATTCATAATTGCAAATAGTGATCCTATTGCAGATTCTACCTTAGCATTCAAATCAGAAAATTTTGACGCAATTTTAGATCGTTCCAAAATTGGAGGACAACATACGATCCCCGTATCAACCTCATTTACAATCCTGAAATATTTCACGATAAACCCTTCATTTAACTACAGGGAATTATGGTATACAAAAGAATTAGATTACACGTTTATTCCGGAGGAAAATGCAGTGAGGGTTGATACTATAAAAGGTTTTAGCAGGGCAGGCAGTTGGTCAGGCAGTGCTTCACTAAATACTCGAGTTTATGGTTACGTAGGATTCAATAAAGGTAAAATAAAGGCAATACGACACGTAATGACTCCCAGCATATCTTTTAGCTACAGTCCTGATTTCTCAGACCCGAAGTACGGAGTTTATAAAGAGGTTCAAGTTG
>JAPPDO010000277.1 GCA_028821635.1 Ekhidna sp. | reverse complement strand
CATATTACGATCAGGAGGCCGAAGTGAAAGAAGTTGTTGATAAGGCAAGCAGTTGGTTTGTTGAGAAGATGTAATAAAAAAGTGCAGTATGTGACAGGGCACAAAAACGACAGCGGTTTGAGTATGAACTCAGACCGTTTTTGTGTTCCATTAAGTGTATTTGTTGAGTAGAGGAGGTGGTGGTATTTTTAATATGAGACTATTACATGAAGTGAGACAACCTTTAACATATAAATGAATAGAAAGGAAATATCAGAAAACACAATTGACCAAATAGCTCAACATATCAATGAGAGAGCAAACAGACCGTCAACTTTTCCGATTATCACAATAAGCGGACAAACTGAAACCCCGCATTATTACGAAATAATTCCTTTTAACGAAATTGATGACACAGAAACCACTTTTTATGCAATAGACGGGAGTTACAACAGTCAAGAATTTTACAACGGATTGACCATAGGACTATACACTGCTGGATATGTCGGATTTAAAAATGGAAATCAATTAGTTTTAAATGACTTGAATGATCCGGTTGTTTTAGGTAAAGGTTATTACCCTGATAATATACTTATTACTAATGATGAGCATAAATCGGCAGTGTTTGACGAATTACTTGAACTCGAACCTGTAAAAAAACTATTTGATGAGTGCTTTGAAGAATCTGAAAAATCGAAAGTTTGGGGTTGGGGTGAGAGTGCTAAAGAAACAATCACAAGAAATATTTCAAGCCTGCTCTCCTTCTGTCAGGAAGTACTTGAATGGGCTTTGGTATGGGAAATAGCCAATCTCGAGAATACGACAGAAGGAGATTATATTTTACAAGATGGCACTTTACGTTCGAACAATATAAAGCAATCTTATTTAAAAATTCTTGGTAAAAAGGTTCACGAAAAAGGATTAAGACTTGCTGCTGTAACGAAACATTCGCCTGTAAAATTAGAGTTAGCCTCAACTTATAAAAAAATAGACCAGTATTTGGAAAATAAGAAAAAACCAAAGTACCCCTTCACGACGAAGAATCCACGTTGGCAAAAACTGTGTGTTTGGTACGAAGTTCCGGACGAAATTTTGGCAACCGCCTACAAAGGAAATATGTACGCCCAAAAAGGGCTAACTGGTGGTCGTGGATTTGGCTTATTTTTTTCAGCTCGATTAGATTATGTTGAAAAATTGCAAAATTATGATTGGGTTGTGGTGGATTTGAACCTTTATGATTGCTCATCTGATGCAGAGACAACCGTAAAGCAGAGAAACATATCCCTGATACAAGAAACCTTTAAAGAATTAACACGGCTAACACAGGAACATTACATATTAGGTTATCCTTATCCACTTGTGGAAGCACATAACTTTATTACGCTTAAAAACAACTTCAAAGATGAAGTGATAAAAAGAGTAAAAGCGTCACTATATGGAACGCAAATGATGGACAATGTGGATATAGAGAACTTATTTTTAGATATTCATGACAGATTTTAACAATATGGAACAAAAAAGACGGGATTTTGGAGTGTTATACGGGCAAAAAACCACAGAGGATGCCTTACTCATTTATTCATCTTATGAAGATAGCAAAGCAAGCCCACAAACAGGAGACTTTATCGTATTAGCTCAAAGAGACGAAGTAGGACGAAAGTTCTTAGCAAGAGTGGAAGCTGAAATTTATGATGAAGACCCTATTTTTCGTTCGCAAGATAAAACCCTTGTCGCAGTTCATTATGCCCGAATAGCAGAAAGAGAATTATCAAAACGAGACAAGCAAAAAATGTTTAGCTACACGTATAAGGTTAAAATTCTTGGAACATTCTCAAATGATGGATATGACTTCTCAACCGCAGTTCGTAAGTTGCCAACAGTATCCTATCACGCAAGGCATTTGAATAAAAAGGAGTTTGAGAAAATTCTTAACAAAACCAACGAAAACGGAATTAAACTTGGTAATCTATGTGTTGGCGATGATGTCATGGACGAAAGAGAAGTACTCTTTGATATAAAAAAATTGAGAGCGAATAGAACTATGGTTTTTGCTCAATCGGGTTTCGGTAAAACTAACCTCATGAAAGTTCTAATTAGTCGGGCATTTAAGGACGAAGAAGTAGGTAAACTCATTTTTGATTTGGAAGGAGAGTATTTTTTAAAAAGCAGCATCCAAAAAACTTACGGAATAGCTGATATAGACCATCATTTATTTAGAGATAATCTTGTAGTTTACACAGATAAAAAAATTCCTGATAATTATAATGATAAATTTATTGAAGGCGGAGAGGTGAAAGTAGATTTTTCAAAAGATTTCAATGTAGGCGATATAATTTCTACGGCAATTGGATTGACAAATGCCGGGAGAAATTTCCTGGAATACCTAAGTAGCTTGCCAGACCAAAGTGTAGTACAAAAATTCTTTGGAAAAGTATTTGACGAATCTGATCCCACCGTGATCAGGGAGTTTGCTTATAAGAACTTTTCCAAGTATTTTCAGGAAAAAAAGAAACAAGGAGTAGAAGATGATATTGAAGCAAATGTTAGTCAAGCAAGTAAGTCAATGCTTGGTGGAGTAATTAGACAGATACGTGGCTACACTTCAATTCACAAAAAAGGTTCGGATTTCGTTTCAAGTGTTTTAAAATACTTATCTCAAAACAAAACAGTTATTGTTGATTTTTCTCTACTTGACAATAACGAGGCTAGTTTAATATCAACAGTTTTAGTAAAAAGACTTTTTGAACATAACAAATCAAAGTTTACCATTGCCGGCGTTGAAGACTCCTCAATTCCCGGAATTGAAAATGCAATTAATGCCGTAATATTTGTGGAAGAAGCCCAAAATGTTTTGTCCGATGAGTTTGTTCGCTCAAATGCAAACCCTTTCATCAAAGTAGCAAAGCAAGGTCGTAAATTTTCGCTTGGGTTGGTTGCAATCACACAAAGACCATCTGCTATTTCAGAAGAAATACGTTCACAAGCAGAAAATTTCTTTGTATTACATATGGGCAATAGCAAAGACATAAAGGCACTTGTTGAGTCGAACATTAACTATTCGGGTGTCATTTCCAAATTCATTCAATCAGAAACTATTCCCGGTAATCTTTATATGGTCTCTGCCAAGCAATCGTTTGCCATCCCTTTAAAAGTAAATTGGTTTGAAGAGTTAATACACAATAATGTCTATAAGGAACTGAAATTTAGTGCTGATGATTATCCTGAATTATTAGAAGCAGTAAAAACCGATGCTAAATCTAAATACACAAAATATTGAGCATTTTAGAAAAGCAACTATAACAGATGGAGAACACATTGCTTATAAAGACCTTGAAGAAAAGGTACGCCTTCTAATATTTAGGGATTTATTCAGGCTTAATTGGACTTATGAGTTTCAAGACAATCTAATTCAGGTTAAGCCACCTGAATATTATGACAAAAAAGTTATTCAAAAAGCAATGTCAATTAAACGGAATGAAATAATTGAAAGTAACAGAAATTGGATAAATAGCCACATAAAGATAGCTCGAAATAACCTCGCTAATGGTTATGATGTTTTAGCTTCTAAAATAAAACCAATAATTGAAGTCTGCACCACGCAAAAACAACATGATTTGTTTAGAATTTATCGATATTATTGGTCTTCGCCTTACAGTGAGTACGTCGGTCGTAGAATTAAATTAATTATTCGTGATGCCGGATTAAAAAATAGTCCGGTTATT
Source organism: Ekhidna sp. (assembly GCA_028821635.1). Classification (GTDB taxonomy): domain Bacteria; phylum Bacteroidota; class Bacteroidia; order Cytophagales; family Cyclobacteriaceae; genus Ekhidna. Next base: position 3,816 of record JAPPDO010000277.1, on the reverse strand, counting down.
GGTATTGCCGCTTTGGGAAGTCCAATCATTCATATCCCGGAGCGAGACGAATGGATAGGGTGGAATAAGGATATAAGAACTGAAAGACTAAATTATGCAATGGATGCTTATCTAATTGGTGCATTACCACCTTATAATTTGCTTCTTGGTGGTAAATTGATTTCATACGTACTGGCATCAAAGGAAATAAGAGCCATATATAGAGAAAAATATAAAAATAAAATAAGTTTAATATCAGGGAAAAGCAGAAGTAAACTGGTCGGGCTTTTTACAACGAGTCTTTACGGAAAAAGCTCTCAGTACAACAGAATTAAATACAAGGGGAAGGACTTGTTTAAGAAAATTGGTCAAACAAAAGGATTTGGAACATTGCACTTAACCAATGAGACTTTTTCTGCAATGCAAGAATATTTAGTGTCAAAGAATATTCTTATTACCAATCATTTTGGTTCAGGTCCAAGTTGGACTATGAGAGTAATAAATAAAACAGGAAAAGTGTTGGGATTTGACCCTAAGTTTCTTTTGAAACACTCATTTAGAAGGGACATATATTTTGTCCCCTATGGAAGTGAATCAGTTGAATTCCTTAATGGAAACACTACAACCCCTTTTTATTTTAACTACTCAAAAAATGAACTTGTTAAATATTGGAGGGAAAGGTGGTTAAATATGAGAAAGAAAAACGAGGAGATTGTTAATAAAGTATTAAGATTCGAGCCTGAACATTTTAAAATTGAGTAAATCAAATATCAGTACTGTCTCACGGCTGAGCAAGTAAAAATTTATTCTCCTCAAAACACCACTAATCCCAAATCTCTTCTAACTCCTCCAGTGATTTACCTTTTGTTTCAAGGACGGGCCGCCAATGAAACTCAGCCCCTTTTGCCAGCCATCAATAATGCTAAAATGCTGCTTCTTACTGAAAAGCAAAGGAGAAAAATGAGGAATCCATTATGGAGTATCCTCCGCACCTCATACAGCAGGTCTGGCGGAGAGTGGAAAGTGGTGGGGTGATCACCACGGCCTAGTGGAGCGGTAGCTATTTCCGTAAAGAAGGCTATATTCCACAGAACTTAACCCGAAGTAGCTTCGCAACCCATAGAAAAAGTAATGAATATTACTATATTTGAAGTAATTCACTCTCCCCAAACGAAAGATGAAGAATATCAAAGACAGATATAATGATCTCCATAAACAATATTTGGACGTAGGTGGAGATCTCTTTGATGCTGCGGACATTGATCAGGCAGCAGTCTCCTATTCTTATAATACCTGTGGTATTGAGGGAAACACGATAACTCTTGGCGAGACTGAATCCATTGTCATGAACGATCAGGTGATCCCCGGCAAGTCTTTTCAGGAACATTTGGAGATTAAAGATGCGCACCGGGCGTTCAAGAAAATGTTCGACTTCATTGAGGGTAAGTATGAAATGAATGAAGAGTTGGCGATGACTTTTCATAAGCTCAATACTAAAAGTTGGATGAAGGAGGAGTGGAGTGGTTCATATAAGACCATCAATAATCGAGTAGGGGGTCGATCAACACCCTATCCGGAGAAAGCGAAAGACCTGTTTAAGCAGCTATTCCGTGAGTTAAAAGAAATAGATGATCCATTCCTTAGAGCGGCCAAACTTCACTTGGATACCGTGGTCATTCATCCCTGGCAAGACGGGAACGGTCGGACGGCAAGACTATTGATGAACTATGAATTAATTAGTAATGGACATGGTCACTTACAGCTTCGTAAAGTAGATAAAGAAGAATATTTCCATGCCATACGAACGTCGATAAAGGATAAGAAACCAGACCCCTTTTCTGATTATTTGTACCATCTTGGGATTGAGACTTACCGCAAGAAGATTGCGTTTTTAACAGAAAAAAAAATACTAAAAGAAAAGGATCAGGATGGTCTATGGGAATATAGTGACGAAGTGGAAATCTACTAGATCAACTCAATAAATAATATAACATTAAACTACTAATCCCAGCGAAACCCTCACAGCAGCGATGTCTTTTTATAAGCTGCTATTAGAAAAAGTCGAATAGAAACGTTTCTAAAAAAATCCTTCTAACATCACTAATCCCAAATCTCTTCTAACTCTTCCAGTGACTTACCTTTTGTTTCAGGGACGAACCGGTACGTAGTGAAGATAATCACAGCAATGAAAAAGATAAAGATAAAGTAAGGAAGTGACCCGTTCCACGTTGAACTGTTGTTTGCTTCACTCTCTACCAAAACAGGAAAAGACTGCGAAACCAAAAAATTCATTGCCCACTGAACGGCCACTGCAATGGACATAGCGATGCTTCTGATCTGATTAGGGAACATTTCGGACAAAAGAACCCAAACCACCGGCCCCATGGATAAAGCAAACGACCCGATAAATATCAAAACGCCGAGCAACGAAACAATACCCACCTGATCAAACTTTAAGGTAAGCCCCAACATCAGAAAGCCGAGAATCATACCTACTGAACCCGCAAAAATCAAAGGCTTGCGTCCAAACTTATCTACTGTGCCCATGGCGATGAAGGTGCACACGAGGTTTACCCCCGCTAAAAGCACTTGCTGCTCAAGCGCATCATCTTCTCCAAAACCCAGAGCTTTTTCAAAAATATCAGCTCCATAATAAAGCACCGCATTAATACCCGTAAGCTGCTGTAATGCAGAGAGGGCTGACCCCACCAGTAAAATGAATAAAAATTTATTATTTTTGAAGATAGTACCAACCCCAACCCCGGAATCGGTCTTTTCTATTGAATCCGTTATCTCCTCAACTTCTTTCGCTACCATCTCCTGTCCATGAAGTTTGGATAATACCATCTCAGCCTCTTCTCTTCTTCCCACCATAATTAACCAACGAGGGCTTTTGGGAACCAAGAAAAGTAAGAATAAGAATATAATACAAGGGATCAATTCCGACCAAAACATCAATCGCCACCCTTGGCTAAGGTCGAATTCATCATCTCCGGATTGATCTATTCCATAGTTTGCAAGAAAAACAACGAAAAAACCAACAACAATCGCTAACTGATAATAGGTTACCATTTTCCCCCGAATGGAAGCAGGGGAGAGCTCAGCAATGTAGGTAGGTGCATTCATGGATGCCAGTCCTATCCCCAAACCTCCGATTATTCTGAAAAACACCAATAAATCTACGGATTGCGGTAAAAAGGAAGGCAGCCCCGACCCCCAGGCTGAGAGAGTGAATAGTACAGCAGAGACAATCAGTGAATTTTTCCTCCCGATTTTTTTACTTAACACGCCAGCCGCAAGTGCGCCCAAGAAACAGCCCAGCAAAGCACTTGCAACCACCCATCCTTTAGTGCCGCCGGTTAGTGCAAAGTATTTACTAAAGTAAAACTGAGTCCCATTGATCACCCCTGTATCATACCCAAACAGCAAACCACCCAGCGATGCAACGATGGTTATCAAAAGTAAACTTCCTTTATTCATGTTTTTTCAGTTAATTTTAAATGTTATAATCAATAAAAGTAGGACATTCAACTAGGATGACAGCAATGCCGATATTTTTACGTTCTTAAAACTTCCCAAAAATACATAATGCCGGCCGGTTAAACCCCCTGCTTTAAATTCAAGATCACCTTTTTGTGAATAATATCTTGGTCATAACCCGCATGATTCAGGATGGAGATTTAATATAAACCTGAAAGATTTTTTAGACTTGTCAGGTTGCCTTACTCCCTCACAAACTTCAACAAACGCCCGTTTGGCAACTGCACCAAATAGAGGCCGCCTCGCAGGGAGGTGATATCTACCCTTGTGTTGGTGGTGCCTCCCACTAATGGCTTG
>JAPPDO010000336.1 GCA_028821635.1 Ekhidna sp. | reverse complement strand
GGCTCAAAGGTAAGACGATAATTTAAAGATGCAAATGTTTTTGCAAGTTTTTTTTATTTTTTTTCTTCGGGTGTGATTTGTCTTGAACAGGATTTATTTGATTTTTAGGATTGCCATGATTTTTATTTTTGTTCGTATCATGCCTTCACTGAACAAACTAATAACGATTGAACCACAGAGAGCACGGAGAGGGGTCTGCAAGAACCTCTGACCGGTCTGCAAGAATCACTCGGAGGGCTGCAACTTATACATCATACTTTATCTATTTCAATTTTTTAAATACTAAAAATGAAGTCATCGAAACAATGATGTAAAAAGGTGCTATCAATGGAATAAAAGCCCACTGAAATAGGAGACTCAAGGTTATGATTCCGATAATCAGAACCCATCTGCTTTCATTGCCGGTCCAGCCATAGTTTTTGAATTTTAGTGCTAAAAGCCTAATAGGTGATACTAATAAGAAGCATGAGCAAGAGATTACGAATAGCAGCAATGGCACTGTTAATTCAAATGGCAATAAGAATAAAGAAGTTATCATCATTGCATTGGTCGGTGTAGGGAGTCCTAAAAAATGTTCTGTCTGACTGTCATCAACATTGAAGTTTGCCAGACGATAGGCTGAAAACAGAGCGATAAGAATCCCTATCCAAAAAAATGAGGTTTGCTCCTTTAATAGATTCATCAGGTAAAAAGTGGGTAAAAGACCAAAAGAGACAAGGTCTGCCAGAGAATCAAGCTGACCCCCAACGTTGGACTTAGCATTTAATAATCGTGCGAGCAGCCCATCCAAGACATCAAAAAAAAACGCAAGAAGCACAAAGTATAAAGCCTCAATTTTATGTCCTGATAAAGTAAAGTAAATCCCAATACAGCCTGTGATAAGATTGAATGAAGTCATCAAGTTTGGGATTTGCCGGATCATGCTTTCACGAAAGGATTATTGCGTTTTTCGTAACCTATCGTGGTCTGCGTACCATGCCCGGGATAAACAGTCACCTCATCGGGAAGTGTGTATACTTTTTCTCGAATATTACGCAGTAAAACCTCCTGATTACCGCCCGGAAGATCTGTTCTGCCAATGCTATCTCTAAAAAGTACATCACCGCCAATCACCACTTCCTCATCTTTGTTGTAATACATGAGATGACCGGGAGAATGCCCCGGCACCTCCGTCAATTCAAAGGATACCTCATCAAGTGCTAACTCCGCTCCTTCCTTTAAGTATTTATCAACCTCCGTATGAGAATAGTTTCTAATTCCCCATTGCGGTGCGTATTCAGGAACTGCGTCATAAATTTCTTTTTCATTTACCGGGATTTTCAACGGAACGCCATACCGGTTCTTCAAGAAATGATTCCCCAAAACATGATCAATATGGCAATGCGTGTTAATGATAGCTTTTACCTTCAAACCTTCCGCTTCAATATAATTATTGAGTTCATCAAACTCAAAACGCTCATAACATCCGGGGTCAAAAATGAAGCAATTCTTCTTTTGGGAGGATAGGACAATTGTATTTTCGTAAAAAGGATTGAATACAAAAATTTTAATATTCATTGAATAAACGTTATTATTTAGGGGACAAAATTAAGGGATGATTAATAAAGTAGACTATATCATCGTTGGGCTTGGAATTGCCGGTATATGGCTTTCTTATGAGTTGCTTAAAAGGGGACATAAAATACTGGTATTCAATTATGAGACAGAACATAGCAGTTCCAAAAAAGCCGCCGGCCTTTACAACCCTATTACGGGCAGAAAAATGATGAAAACATGGAGGGCCGATGATTTCTTTCCAATGCTTGAAACGCACTATCAGGAATTAGAAAATTTGCTAAATATCCGATTTTTATATCCAATACCCATCTATCGTCCTTTCAGAAATATAGCGGATCAAAATGAGTGGCAGGCGAGGCAGAATGATTCCCGCTATGTTCCTTATCTGAACCATTTTAGCAGTCATTCATTGGGAATAAAGCACATTAATGACCCGTATGTTGAATTATACTTAATAAGTCGGGTTATGTTGATCTAAATTCTTTGATGATGACTTACAAAAACTACTTGTCTGAGAGGAGGTTTCTGGTGGAAGAATGGTTAAATACGGACGTGCTAAAAGTTGAGAAGGATATGGTAACTTACAGAGGGTATCAAGCCGATAAAATTATTTTTTGTGCGGGAGTTGAGGTCTCTGATTTTTGGAAAAGTCCCCCATTCAGACCGGTAAGAGGGGAAATTATTGACATTGAATGTGATTTGGAGAGTCCCTACATCATCAATCAGGGGATATTTATGATCCCAAAAAACAGCTATTTTACGGTAGGGTCTACGTATGATCATGCGGTCTTGACCCATAAGCCTCAAGAGGAGGGGGTAAAAAGTTTGATAGAAAAAATACGCACCCTGTTTGACGGAGATTTTCAAATTGTAGCAAAGCGGACCGGAGTCCGTCCTGCCACACACGATAGGAAACCGTTTATTGGTTTTCATAAAGATTTCCGAACACTGGGTATCTTTAATGGGTTTGGCACAAAAGGGGTGTCATTATCACCTTACTTTGCCATGCATTTTGTTGATGTTATGATTCAAGGAGTTAGGATAGAAGAGGAAGTAGATGTTCAAAGGGCTTTTTAAAGGTATTATATTTTTGTTTTTGGCTAATCTGGCCTTCGGTCAGCATTACACTACGCCCTTTGGTCAAAATAGGATTCAATACAAAAACTTTGAGTGGTATTACTACAGCACTAATCACTTTGATATTTTCTATTATCCGGGTGGACAGGAATATGCACTGGAAGCGGTCATTTTCTTGGAAGATGAATTTGCAACATTGACTGACAAATTAGGTTACGCTCCTTACAGCAAGACTCAAATCTTTATTTACAATTCAATTCATGACCTCCAACAAAGCAACGTTGGGATAGACGGTGTAGTGTACACGATAGGAGGAAGGACTGAATTTGTTAAACTCCACCTGGAAGTCGCATACCCCGGGCAAGCCTACCAATTCAGACAAGAACTCATCCACAAACTCTCAAACACACTAATAGAAGATATGATGTATGGCGGAAGCCTTGCAGAAATTTTTCAAAACAGCTATTTGCTTTCTTTACCTGACTGGTTTGTTGGGGGGGTCTCCCGGTATCTTGCGTATGGTTGGTCGCGAGAAATGGACGATTATATCAGAGACTACATGTCTCAGAATAAAATCAAAAAGCTGACAAGGATCAACGGCGATGCCGCAGCGATTGTTGGACAAAGCATTTGGAATTACATAGCTGTAAAATATGGAGAGAGTAATATTTCTAATGTTCTGAATCTGACAAGGATCATTCGTAAGGAAGAAAACAGTATCACAAACACCCTTGGTGTCTCATTCAAAAACTTTTTGAAAGATTGGCAAAACTATTACTCACTTCAGGGGGAGGAGGTTGAGAAAGACTATACAGGCGCAAACAAAGAGTCTGTATTGAAGAAGATCAGGGGGGTAAAAAACCTGATAACGACCTCCGTTGCTTTCAACAATGATGCGGATAAGGTAGCCTATGCAGTTTTGAAGAATGGCAAATACATTGTTTATGTAAAGGACCTCGAGACTGACCTAGTAAAAAAGATTACCTCCGGCGGTTACCAAATTAATGGTCAGGATGTGGATAAACATTTACCACTTTTAGATTGGCAGGATGAATACACGCTGGGAGTAGTCCTATTTAAAAGAGGGTTCCTCTATCTCAACACTTTCAACCTTAAAACAGGCAACAAAAGTCAAAAAAACCTTAATCGCTTTAGACAAATCGAAAGCTTCTCCTTCAATGACAATGGAAGATTAGCTGTTATTTCAGGAGATATTGACGGTCAGAATGATCTCTTCCTGACCGCCATGAACAGAAATGCACTTAGAAGAATTACAAGAGATACTTACGACGACTTAGACCCGACTTTTGTGCCGGGAACCGCTGCCATACTTTTCAGTTCCAATCGTGTATCGGATCTCGTAGAAGTAGGCAATGTGCCCCTCGAGAATCTTGACAATAACTTCAATATTTTTGTTTACAATCTTGACACCACAACGAACAAACTGCATCGTATTACAAACACATTAAGTGAAAATCGAAAGCCTTATGCAAAAAGTCTTACTGAAATCTACTATCTGAGTGATCAAAAAGGAATTTCAAATCTTTACCGGTACTCCTTTCGCGATTCTGTGCACACTCAAATTACTCGTTTTGATAGGAGCATTTTAACCTATGACCTACACTTTGACCCATCTCGTTTCACTTACTTGATGCTTAACGGGGGGAAAACCCAAATTTACTTTGATACGGAAAAGAGTTTGACCGAAAGCAACTTCACTCCGGAGACTCCAAGAAGAAGAAGGGAAAATGCGCTGCGTGTCGTTTCAAAAATTATTAGGAATGAGGAGGAGAAAGAGGAGCAAACGTTAAAAGAAAGAAATGAGGAGAAGCCTGATGAGTTTGTATTTGAAGAGAATGGCAAAGAATCGCAAGACTCAGATTGGATAGATACCGATAACTACAGGTTCGAGGATGAGACTGATAATACTGCCTATCAGCCTGAATCCTTTTTTAGTAAATACCAAAGCTTTGAACAGGAAAATGAGCGAATCGGCCCTATCCCCTATCGTCCGAGATTTTCTTTTAATAAAGTGATTACTTCATTCTTGTGGGACCCGTATAGAAACTTTATGATGCTTCTCGAAACAGAAATAAATGACATTCTGAATAATTACAAACTTAAAGGAGGGGCACTTACAAAGTTTGACTTTAGTCAGGGAGATGTCTACGCAGAATTTCAATACCTCAAATACTGGTTAGATTTCAAACTAAGAGTAGACAGAAAAACATACCTCATTGACAATCCCTCAGTAGACAATAATCTGTTACATAAATATAAACTCAATCAAGTTAAAGCCACTGCCTCTTTACCCGTCACTTACACTTTTAGGATGGAGGCTTCACCACTATTTACGACCACATCGTTCACAAATCTTAACTTCTTGAGTGTCACCGGTCAGGGAACGGAACAGGCAGCAAATAGCACAGAGAATTATGTCGGATTAAAAACTTCATTAATATTTGACAACACCGTTGAAAAATCATTCAATCTGTATCAGGGAACAAGAGCCTTGCTGGAGTTTACCAGTCATCTCCATACGGAAGATGTTAACATGAATTTTGGCAATGTAAGATTTGATTTCAGACACTATCAGAAAGTTCATAAAGAAATTACCTGGGCAACGAGAGTGCTGTACGGAAAACAGATAGGTGCTGCCAAAAAAATATATATGCTTGGAGGGATGGACAACTGGCCGTTTGCCTCCATTGATAATCAGGGCAATGAAGGCCCTCTCAACTTTACGAATGAGATAGATAATAGCGATATGCTTTTCAATGAGTTCATTACCAATTTAAGAGGTTTAGATTATAATGAAGCGTTTGGGTCTGATGCGCTGGTCATAAATTCGGAACTTAGAGTCCCGCTTTTTCAGTATTTCATAAATGGACCCATCAAATCAAACTTTCTCAGAAATTTTCAAATTATAGGTTTTGCAGACATTGGCTCCGTTTGGACTGGTAAGCCTCCTTTTGTGGACGGTCGGCCAATTACTCAGACTTTTGAAGGGCCGGGACCCTTTAAAGCCGAAATAGTCAAGTTTCAAAATCCTTGGCTGGGAGGCTATGGGTGGGGGATTCGTACCGTGCTTTTTGGCTATTACATGAAATTCGATATCGCCACGCCCTACATAGATGGAGAGACCCGGTCTAAAAAATTTTACTTCACTTTGGGCCTCGACTTTTGATTCGTCACCTACCTTTGATGTATGCAACAATCCATGACAGGCTTTGGTCGGAGCGAATGCTTTAGTCAGCAATTTCTCATCAAATGTGAGATAAAGACCCTTAACAGTAAGTTTTTTGACTTCTCTCCCAGAATACCCAAAGAACTAAACGATAGAGAACCTGAGATCAGAACCATGGCTTTAGACTCTCTTAAAAGGGGAAAGATTATGTTTACCCTAGAGATTGACATCAATTCAGATACAGTTCAATTGGTTCATGTGGATGAAAAGCTGTTTTTGGAATACTATAAAAAATTTAAAGAGCTAAGCGAGTTGGTAAATGCAAAAAACGAGCGTTTGGTTAAGATCGCATTAGAATCCCCCGATGTCATCAAGCAACAGGACATTCAAATTGAAGAAATAGTGTGGGAGGATGTAAAAAAGACTATTCAAAAATCCATCGAAAAATGTATAGATTTCCGAAGAGATGAGGGCGAATCAACAGAAAGTAAGCTAAATGAATACGTCAGAAACATTAGGAAAGGCTTGGAGACGGTCGAGCAATTTGACGAAGAGAGAACTGATAATATAAGAGCTAAACTCAAGAAAAGCCTAGATGAACTCAGAGATAAAGTCAAACCGGATGAGAACCGTTTCGAGCAGGAGTTGATCTTTTACCTGGAACGATTTGACATTAGCGAGGAGAAAGTACGACTAGCGCAGCATTTGGACTACTTTAATGAGATTATTCATAAGGAGGAGGCTGCCGGAAAAAAATTGGGATTCGTTGCACAAGAGATTGGTAGAGAAGTAAACACTATAGGTTCAAAAGCAAATGATGCTAATATTCAGAGGATCGTTGTGGAGATGAAGGATGACTTGGAAAAGATTAAAGAACAAGCACTAAATATTATATGATAGCCCTTGATTAAGGGCTATCACTTACAAATACGTCATTTTATCGAAAATGTTACTTGAGTTTGATCCCATGCAAATGTCACATTTCCACTTTCCGATACATCAATTGTAAATACCTCCATTACCTCTTCTAGTGCTTCAACAGGGACGGTTATTCTTAAAACATCTTCAGACTTGTTGTAATCGTATGCTCCCCACCCGTTCCATGCCTTACTGAATATAATAATCCATTTATCTTCATTTGGAATTGTAAACAAACCATATTTTCCTGCTTTCAATTTCTTATCGTTAATCGTAACGTCTTTTGAAACTTCAATCCATGTGGTTTCATTAGCACCTGTCCTCCAAACTTCTCCATATTTCACCAAATCACCGAAGATCATACGACCCTTTTTAGAAGGTCTACTATAATCAATGGTGATCTTTGCTTCATTGACATCTTTAGATACTTGGGCCGGAGGACTAGGTCGCTGGCTTCTATCTCGCTGAGCTTCCACACTAAATACTGTTACAATAAATAGCGAAAGCAAGGTTAAATTTTTTGTTGATCGCATACTCTTATCAATTAATTCTATGTAAAAGATAAATTTAGGGTATTATTCATTTAATCATAGACAACTGATTAAATAACAGCTACAAACAGTATTCCATCACACTTTATAAACTCGTCTTTCCATTCTCCCTCTGTGTCCTTTGTGGTTAAATCTTTATGAGTTTGTTCAGCACCGCCCGATTAGGCAAATAAAAAAAACGGCATTGCTAATTTAGCATAGTTAAATGATTGAATAACAAATATAAAGAATATTC
>JAPPDO010000303.1 GCA_028821635.1 Ekhidna sp. | reverse complement strand
ATTCGCTCTCTGGCCGTAAGTTTCCCCTTTTCATGCTGTTTTGTAATTCTGTCCTCTCCGCCACCCTTCAGGGCTTCTTCATTCATGAATTTCAGTTGAGCTATTTTCTGCTCAATTGACTGGACATTGGTTGCGGTTTTGGGTTTTTCGCTGCTCATATTTCTTAGAAAATGCCAAAGATATAAAATAGCATTACTTCACCCGAAGACTGACCTACTCCTTGTGATACATACAGTAAATTTCCGGTTAAATTATGCTTTCCATGAAAGTAGCGGTGATTGATTTAGGAACAAATACATTCCATCTTATGATAGCAGAAATATCTGCAACCTCTTATTCTCATATTGCACAGAGAAAGAACCGCTGTGAAAACTGGGGAGAAAGGAATTAATGACGATAAGATCACGTCAGAGGCATGGGACCGTGCTAACCGAGAGATAAATTTTGAATTTATGATTTTTTCAGTTGAAGAGTTAAAGAGATTTACAACAGAAGTTTTCTTAAAGATCGGCTGTCCTGAAAACGAAGCAATTCAGGCCGCAGAAGTTCTAGTAAGTGCCGATCTTAGAGGGGTAGACTCTCATGGGGTCGCTCGGCTGCCCGGTTATATCAGGCTAAAAGAAAAGAACCGCCTCAATTCAAAGCCAATCATCAAAACGACACATGAAACCCCATCAACGGCGGTGGTAGATGGTGATTTAGGATCAGGGCTTGTTGTAGGACCTCATGCGATGAGGCTGGCCATTGAAAAAGCGAAAGAAGTCGGATCGGGGTGGGTGGCAGTAAAGAACTCTAACCATTATGGAATTGCAGGATACCATGCGATGATGGCTTTGGAGGAGGACTGCATCGGAATCTCTTTGACGAATGCTAGCCCTCTTGTCTCTCCTACTTTCTCCAAAGAAAGACTGCTCGGTACTAACCCAATAGCTATCGCTATTCCCACCGGAAATCAGCCTCCCTTTGTGCTGGACATGGCTACCACTACTGTTGCTAATGGGAAACTGGAAGTCCTTCAGCGAAAGGGACAGGGTGCACTGCCCGGATGGCTTCAGGACAAAGCCGGCAATATCACTACCGACACAAAAAGTCTGATTAACGGCGGCTCCATGCGGCCACTGGGAGGCGACCGAGCGCATGGCTCACACAAAGGTTATGGCCTTGGGGCTGTTGTTGATATTCTGTCTGCGGTTCTCTCAGGGGCTAATTACGGGCCTTGGGTGCCTCCTTTCGTTGCATTTATTGATCCGGCATCCAATCCGGTAGGTGAGGGGCTGGGTCACTTCTTCGGAGCCATACGAATTGACGCATTTAGAGATGGAAATGAGTTTAAAAATCATATGGACAACTGGATTAAACGGTTTAGGCAGTCCGAAACCATTGAGGGTGCTGAGAGGGTATTAATTCCCGGAGATCCGGAGAGAGAGATGACTGAGGAAGGGTTAAAAAATGGTATTGACCTATTGAAGTCGGTGGCTGATGATTTAACAGTACTTGGCAGAAAATTAGATGTATTTTTAGTTTAAAACTTTCTGTGGTTAATCTCAAAACCTATTCGGATAACCAATCCGTCAGTTTATTTCACAGATACGGTTGAAAAGGAGTCTAAAAGGATGACAGCAGCATTTACTAAAACTCTTGAGTGGTATTAGATAAATTTTTGGGAAGATTTAAATTTTCCTAAAGTTCTTGCTATTTTTAATGGCTCCCCCCATACGTCCCATAGCTCTCTCAGTTATCCAAAAAGTAAGCATGAATCCTACTACCAAAATTAGCATTCCATAGGGTGATGCCATCCTACCAAAGACTGGAAATGACTAAAGTTGAAATATTGATTTAATTCTTAAATAATAAAATTATGAACCGAATATTAAATAATAAAACTGTAAAATCTTTCTATCGGAAATCTCCTGATAGTACTCACTCAAGAAGAATGAAATGGCAAATCCCAATGCCACAGACATCCGCATGGGGACTATCACTGTAACGAATGATATCAAGACTTTTGCATAAATAATCTAATTTTCTTATGTTTCAGTGTCCTCATGGAATCTCAGGATTGCATCCTCATCCTCTGATTTTTTGGCCATCGTTCATTATATATCAACATCTCGAAAATTCAATCTATTAACTAAAAAATTTTTATACTGTAAGGAAAACTTAGATCAACCTCATATTAATTTTATCTAACTCTACTTCTGCCAATGCCCTGTCTTTTACTGTTTTGCTTAGCATCACAACCTGTCCTCCATCTGATACATTCTTTTTGTTAGTTGCAATGAAAAAACCATTGATCTGCCCATCTATAACTTCCTCTGTGTTCATTTGAATGGAGATAGATTTGTAAGTAAACATACCGTTTATTTCAAATTGAATATTAAGAATTTGAGCTTTATTGGTTAAGTAAATTTTGTCATTTTCTATTAAATCGTCTGAAAGAGATGAGATGCCTAACTGTTTTGATTCAATTCTAATGGGCAAAAGGTCGATCAGTGATTCATCTTTGTTTAGGAATAACAGCGTGCTATCACCAAAATATTTAGATAATTGGGATTGGAAGGGGCTATCCTTGTCAAGTTGAATCTTTTTATTGGTGATGAGGTTTAATCCCGATATTCGCTGATTCTTTATAGTACTTAAAATAATCGGATCAATTTCTTCTTTATTGAATGATTTAATCATCTCTTCACGATTTTCTTCCATTTGTAAAAGCACTCTCCCACACACCGGTTTATCGTCCCGATCAAATCCGGACTATGTTCCAAGCATAAATTGACGACTGTCGGGCAGCACTCTTCCAGCAAAAAATGACATGTATCCACTCTCATTTTGCTTATTGCGTATTTGCATTTTCAATGGAATGTGAATGAGTCCGTTAGTTTCTATTATGAGACCATGATGAACATAAATATTTGAATAAGGCTATCTATTTTGTAAAAAAAGCGAAATTCAATGCTTTTCCAATTATTATAAACCTTTACTTGCCCCTTGATAATCTTGCCATCCACTCCATGATAATAGGAAACAAAATAGGCATCTTCAAAAAGTCCATCTTCTTTTATGATCTTTAGCTGCTTTTCCTTTTCCAAATCAGGTATTTCACTTTCATTCAAAAAATCATTCAAGTTTTCGTGTCCTAAATAGTTGAGAAGTAGAAATTTATACTCCTTGTTTAATTTTATGAAGGAAGCCCCCTTTTCTGAATCTCTGATTTTATTGTACAAATACTTACCGTTGACATAGAACCCTGCCACCTTTTCCAGCTCTTGTTTAAGTGAGGGAGCGGCTCTATCGTAGTTTCCAAAGCCATAAACTTGAAAACTCTTCAATTTTCTTCTTTCGGGGTCCTTCCGATAAAAAGTACTCAATACCCTTTTGTCGAGGCAGGTAAAAACATAGTGTGCAAGTAGCAATGATTTAGTCTCCATAAAATTGCAGTTAATACCTGTTTTAAAATTAGGAATTATTAATAATAAATACAGTAACAGGAAAAATAGACCTTGATATTTTGTTCAGGTAATCTTGCTGTAGCAGGATTTACATCCGCTGTAATTAACTATTTACTTTATTATTAAAATCATTTAAATATGAAAAAATAACTACTTATTTTAATTATCCTAAATGCATTTATCCTGCAAGGATATGGTCAAAGACTGATAAAGGGATATGTTATAGATAAACAAAACGAACCATTGATTGGTACAACGATTCATTTAATGAGTGAAGAATATGATAAAGGATAAGTCCTTTTCAGGCAAGATGCAAAATTGATAGAGAAGATACCCCCGATTCTCTTGCTAAAAAAATACATCAACTGGAATATGAGCATTTCCCAAAAGTCATTTGGCATTATATCATAAAAAATGAAAAGGCTTATCGGTAGAAATTGTTATCAAGTAATACGCCAAGTGGGTATATTTGAAAGAACTTTTAATCATTGAAATAAGTGTTTTTAATCAAGCTGAAACCCAGAAAATCCCTTAATAAAGCCTTTTTAAGAGTAAAACCTAACAGGGCAGAAATCGAAAATTTCAAAACCAATCTTATTGATCTGCTTGACAGAATAAATGACACAGAAACCGAAGAATTTCATAAAAACCTTGTCAGAGACTTTCTTAAAAAAACCTATTATGACCCGAAACACTTTATTAACCCCAAAGGAAGAAATGATCTTGTAATTCATAACGGGGAGGCAAAAAGCACGGTTGGAGTAATCATTGAAGCAAAGAAACCGACTAGCAAAAGTGAAATGGTTACTACTGACAAACTGAATGTAAAAGCTTTCCATGAATTGGTGCTTTATTATTTACGGGAAAGGATCACGCAAAACAATCTTGAAATCAAGCACCTGATTGTTACCAATATTTATGATTGGTTCATATTTGATGTGAAAGTATTTGAGAAGAATTTCGCTGGAAATAGCGATTTCGTCAAACAATTTGAAGACTTTGAGGCTGGCAGACTGACAAGTAAGAAAACTGATTTTTTTTACAACGAAATCGCTGCCCCATTTATTGACCGGCCTGACGGCACTATTGAGTTCACTCATTTTGATCTGCGTGATTACGAAGAGCCGCTTCGAGGCAATGATAAAAGCGAACGGGCGGCGTACCGCGATGACAGACTGATTGCTCTTTTCAAGTTACTATCGCCCGAACATCTCTTAAAACTCCCTTTCAGGAATGACAGCAATAGCCTTGATAAGGGATTTTACAGTGAGTTGTTGCACATCATCGGTTTGACCGAAACGAAAAGGAAAAGTAAAAAACTAATTGAGCGAAACAAACCGAACGAAAGACACTCAGGAACCTTGCTTGAAGATGCCATCATCCAACTGGAGCCATTGAAGAAAATCCACCGGATGGAGAACCTTGAACAATACGGTGAGACAAAAGAAGACCAACTATTTAACATTGCCCTTGAACTTTCCATTACTTGGATCAATCGTATTTTGTTTCTCAAACTGCTGGAGGCCCAACTCATCACCTATCACAAAAGCGATAGTTCATATTCGTTTCTTAATCTTAGTAAGATTAAAAGCTATGGCGACCTGAACAGCTTATTTTTTCAGGTTTTGGCCATAAAACATAACGAACGAAACGAAGATGTAGAAGACTTTGCCAAAGTGCCTTATCTGAATTCTTCTCTGTTTGAGCCGACCCATATTGAGCAGGACACGCTTTTTATCAGTAACCTGAGAAACAATAAAATGATCCCCATTTTATCACAAACGGTGCTGAGAGACCAGCGAGGCAAAAAAAGAACAGGCGAACTCAGCACACTTGAGTATCTTTTTGAATTCCTCAATGCTTACGATTTCAGCAGTGAAGGCTCGGAAGATATTCAGGAGGAGAACAAAACGCTGATTAACGCTTCCGTGCTTGGATTGATCTTTGAGAAAATCAATGGCTACAAAGAAGGTTCGTTTTTCACTCCCGGCCTCATCACCATGTATATGTGCAGGGAGACCATCCGTAAAGCGGTTGTACAGAAATTCAATGAAACGAAAGACTGGAAGTGCGAAGACCTTGATGATCTCTACGACAGGATAGAAGACCGAAAGGAAGCCAATGAAATTGTAAACAGTCTGAAAATTTGTGACCCTGCGGTGGGCTCAGGTCATTTTCTTGTCTCGGCACTCAATGAAATAATTGCCGTTAAAAACGACTTGAAAATCCTACAGGACCGCAACGGCAGGCGACTCAAAGAATACCACGCAGAGGTGGTCAGTGATGAGCTGGTGGTTACGGATGAGGACGGAGAGTTGTTTGAATATAAGGTGGGCAGCGAAGAGGCTCAACGAGTACAGGAAACGCTCTTCCACGAAAAGCAAACCATCATCGAAAACTGCCTCTTCGGGGTGGACATCAACACCAATTCCGTAAAAATCTGTCGGCTGCGCTTGTGGATTGAACTGTTGAAAAATGCCTATTACAAAAATGCCGCCGAACTCGAAACCCTTCCCAACATTGATATCAACATAAAATGCGGGAACTCATTAGTAAGTCGTTTTCCTATTGATGCCGACCTCAGACAAGCCTTGAGAAAAAGTAAATGGACGATTGACGGCTATCGGGTTGCAGTGGACACCTACCGAAACGCACAAAGCAAGGAAGAGAAGTACGAAATGGAACGCTTGATAAATGACATTAAAGGCGACTTCCGCAGCGAGATATCAAAGAATCATCCCATTCAAAAAAAGCTGGATAAACTGGGAGAAGAGCTCTTTAGCCTTACCGGCCGCAGCCGGTTTGGTACAGGCATGATGCTGTTTGAGCCCGAAGCCGAATATGGGAGTGAGAAACATCAAAAAAAGCGAAAGGAAAAGATAGCCGACCTTGAAGAAGACATTGAAAAATATACCCAGCAATTAGCCGCACTCAAAGACAACCCCATCTATAACCATGCATTTGAGTGGCGGTTTGAGTTCCCCGAAGTGCTGAATGACGACGGCGACTTTGTTGGCTTCGATGTGGTCATCGGCAATCCGCCTTATATCAATTTTAAAATGTATAATTCTCTCACAAAAAGCTACCTTTCAAATAGATACCAAAAAATCTATGACGGTAAAAGTGACATTTACTATTTCTTCTTTTATCATGGCATGGAGATTTTGAAGGAGAAGGGTATTTTTTCAAATATTACTTCACGCTATTGGATTGAAGCCGAGTTTGCAGAGAAGCTCAGAAATTACATCTCAAGTTCTGTAACTTTGACAGAAATAGTTGACTTCAAGAACGGGACAATTTTTGATGGTGTTGGTATTAAGACAGCGATTTTATCATTGGTCAATTCAATCCCACAAAAGAAAACCACCTTCCCCTACAGGTCCATTGATTCAAAGAAAATTACTGAGGTAGATTTAGAGAATTACACCAATATAGAAGTTGCAAATGAATCATTGATGGGCAAAAAATCTTGGATTTTAAGAAATCAAATTGAATCTAAACTATTACTCAAAATTAAATCCAAAGGTCATTCATTGGAGTCTATTGCTGAATGTAAGCAGGGTATCGTAACAGGAAAGGATAAAGCTTTCGTTGACGCTAAAGGAACATTTGATTATATGCCAAAGCATTTAGTCAAGGAATGGGTTAAAGTTGGTGACATTCAACAGTTTGCCATTGTACCAGTGAAAGAACGAGAACTCGTTTACAGCAATGATATTGATGACTTGGACAAATTTCCTCAATTAAAAAAGCACCTTCTAAATTTTAAACATGAACTTAAAAATCGTAGAGAAGTTAGAAATGGTGTTATCCGTTGGTTTGATTTACAATGGTCAAGAACCAATGAGTTATTTGATAGTCCAAAAATCATCTGTCGCTTCAAAGCCCCAAAAAATACATTCGCTATTGACACAAAAGGCACTTATTCTAGTGCTGATACCACAATAGTTAAGCTTAACGAAGAGTGGACACACAAAATAGACTTACATTATCTGGTTGCAGTTTTAAACTCTAAGATGCTTGACTATTATTTTAAAAGTTATGGCAAGCTAATGGATTACAGATATGAATACTACCCGGGACCAGTAGGATTACTT
>JAPPDO010000209.1 GCA_028821635.1 Ekhidna sp. | reverse complement strand
GACCAAGAGCAAGAAGAGCCTGTAGCTAAGAACGTATTGTGAACCAGGAAAGATCGGAATTTATGACTGTTTGTTCTGGCCTACAAGTGAGAGGCTGTGCCTCTGACCTTGATAGAATAGAACAACAGTGGCAATCTATATCAAAACAATGGAAGCTCATTGCCCGGTTATTTACCAAGATTTATATGACCGAAGATGATAAAACCCTGAGCGATTTGCAGGATCAGTTTCTCCGTGTTGCAGATGATGAAGAACGAATTTTAGGATCAATCTACAGGATGCTAAGTGGTCAGTAACATGCGTATTCTAATTACAGCCCGAAATTATCGCCCCAAAGAAGGCGGTATTGAGACATACCTCCATCATCTCGCATTAGAAATGGTTTCTCAAGGACACGCCATCTGCGTAGTCGCTTCATACAGCGAAGGAGGTAAAGCCTTTGATAGAAAGCAGCCTTTCATAACAAAACGTATTTATCGACGCCTTTTTTTCACCCCTATCTGGACCCTGAGATTATTCTATTATGCTCTTAGTGAAAAAATTGATGTGGTGATCAATGGGGAATGGCGGTCTGGCATACATACCTATCTCATTCGACATCTGATGCCATTTCAATACTTCACAATAGCCCACGGAACCGAACTTCAGGATACAGATATCACTTGGAAGTATCGTGTATGGAAACGGTTGGGATTTCTCAGATATAAAATTCTGCAAGCCTCTGATGGCATATTCCCAAATAGTGCTTTTACGAAGTCGATATTAAAAGAGATGGGGCTGCCGATGGCGACAACACATAGCGTAAATCCCGCTGTAGATCCCAAAGCGTTTTATCCTACGCAGAAACCAAATGACTTGACTAAAAAATATGGAGTGAAAGACCACAAGGTGATCCTGTCAGTATCTCGGCTTGTACCACATAAGGGACATGAGACTGTGATTCGCGCCTTGCCGAAGGTTTGTCGCCGAATCCCACAGGTCAAGTACTTCATTGCAGGCACAGGACCCCATCGCAATTATCTGGAAGAATTGGTCAAAGATTTGAATCTGGAACAATACGTTATCTTCACGGGGTTTGTAACAGATGATGACCTGAGAGACTATTACAACCTTGCAGATGTATTCATTATGCTTTCGCAAGTTAGGGAGCATTTTTGTCAGGTCGAAGGTTTTGGCATTGCTTTTCTTGAGGCAAGTGCATGTGCAACACCGGTTATCGGTGGCAAGTCAGGTGGCGTTGAAGACGCTGTTTTACATGGTCAGACCGGATCTGTTATTGATCCATTTTCTGCTGACGATTGCGCTAATACTCTTATCCAGTATCTCGAAAACTCAGAGTTCGCTATGGCACAAGGAAAAGCTGGTCGGTTAAGAGTAGAAACAGAACTGAACTGGACCGCTACGACAGAACGTATGCTTGCCATCATAGAAGAGATTATGAGATGAAATCACTGTACTTAGTTTCTTCCTGTGGATCGGATGGGAGCATCTTTTTGGTCGATTTGGATCAAAAAAAAACATGGCCTATTTCTTCAGGCGATTCGCGGGGAATTGGACTTTGTAAAAATGGTGCTTGGGTTGCCAGCAATAGCGATTTGATACGATTGGATAGGAATTTCAAAATTAATCACAAATACCGAATTGTCGCCGAGGGTCTGCAGGCTAAAGTCAGGCGCAACATTTTTTTTCGAAATCTGGTCATTGGACCTGATTCCTCTTCGGCATTAGTGAGAAAATTAACTCGTGGATTTGAGCGTCTTTTGCCGAGGCTTCCTCTGCGTAGAATGTCACTTGATTTGCACGATGTGAATATTTACCAAAATGTTCTCTATGTTGTCATGTCTCGGTATAACTGTGTCGCTATGTTTCAAGTCGAGCAAGAAAGAATATTACAACCTGCGGGATTCATCTATATCGACACCCACGATGACGATCTGCGACACGTAAACTCGATCTATCCTGCATCCAATGGTTTGTATATGACCATGTTTTCATTAAAAGGTAGAGATATAAATTCAAAAAAAAGATGGAGCCAAATGCTTGATGGCGGCCTGATTTTAATTAAATGGGAGGACATACAGGCACAAATCAATCACAACGGTCAAGTATCTCAAAAACGAGAGTCTGTTCGGTATGAAATCATGTATAAAAGCATAATTCGCCCTCACAGCATTCAATTTTTTGACAATTGGTTTTATGTCTGTGAATCCGCTGATCACAGAATATGTCGGATATCATCCAGTGGAAAAGTTGTTGAGAGATTTGCACAACTTCCCGGCGGATATATACGCGGATTGTATGTGGATGATAAGAAAATCGTTGCAGGTGCGAGTACAACAAAAAATCATTCTACTGCAAAAAAGAAATGGGGAGAGGCAGGACTATGGTATGCGAACCGACCTTTAGGATTAACAGACAATGGATATAACTGGGAGTTCTTGCCTGTCCCCGCTGTGTCAGAAATTTATGACATTAAGAAATTACAAAATATATCTCAAACAAATGGCCAATATCAATTCACTTAAGAGGTGTAGTTTTGAAAACAGTTTTGATGATCACACAAAAATTTCCTCCTTTTAATGGTGTTGGAGTTCTGCGGGTTACCAAATTCGTGAAGTATATTCAGAATTTTGGATGGCGACCCGTTGTTCTGACTTGCAAACGAGAAGAAGATCATTTAGACGCTGTGGATGAAAAACTATTAGATGGCATTCCGAAAAATTTGAGTATTTATCGGGTAAATGCTCCTTCCCTGTATGACGTTTACAGACTAATAGGCGGACGGGCAAAACAAGGATCTTTTTCTTTGTCTAAAAATTCTCTGGCTACTTTAATCCGATCCTTATTTGTACCTGACCAATATGTCGCCTGGTATTTTACGGGTGTACGTAAGGCGAAAGAGATTTTCCAGGTGGAGAATATAGACGCAATCTATTCTACATCTCCTCGTGAAACATCACATCTGATTGGAAGAACGCTCCATCTAAAATATAAGTGTCCCTGGATAGCTGATTTCAGGGATCCCTGGATCGAGAAACAACACCGTCCAAAACGCATCCAGCCTCTCGAACAGTTCGAGAAGTACTTAGAAAGAATTGTGCTTCGCGATTCAGATCGCATTCTTGCTGCCTGGCCTGGAATTGTCCGAAGTTTTAATCCTGCTATAGAGAGGAAATCGCAAGTTTTGACTAATGGCTTTGATGAAGAAGACTTCAGAGATCTAAAGCCCCATGTTTTCCCAAAATTCACTTTTTTATATGCCGGATCACTGTTTAAAGAATTGTCTCCCCTACCAATGTTCGAAGCATTGGATGTGCTGCTGCGAACACGTCCAAAACTGCGGCAAAAAATTCAACTGGTCCTCTTGGGAAGACAAGACGCATTTGTTCGAGACACGATAAAGAAATACGAGTTGAAATATTGTGTGCATATCATCCCACAAATACCACATAGAGAATGTTTGCAGTACATATTAGGGGCAGATGCGTTGATTTTTTCTGTTCCAGATAAACAGTGGATCCCCAGCAAAATTTTCGAGTACTTAAGAGCCAGTAGACCAATACTGGCAATAGCAGACCATGATTCAGATGCTGTACAGATTATAGAAAGAGTAAACCCCGGTTTATGTTTAGCAAGCCGCGACCCTGGGCTTATGGCATGTCACATGTCAAATCTATTGCGAAATCGCGAGGTTTCGGATTGTGGGATTCAGGACAATAGGCGACTCTGGGCGTTTGAGCGAAAACAGTTAGCAAAACAACTTGCTCATATCCTTGATACGCTCGTCAATCAGGTCTATGAATATGAGCCGTATAAATAAAATGTTAAAAGCACTGTGTGCCCTGAGTCTTCTCCTATTACTATTACCTCTCGTCATCCTGGGCGTCGTATTGATCTGGATAGAGACACGGGATAGATGCTTGTTCAAGCAAGTCCGGGTAGGGAAAAATTTAAGAACCTTTACCATCTATAAACTTAAAACAATGATTGATCGAAAAAAAACAGATCAAAATGATCTCTTTGTAGATAATGAAAAATATACGACAAAAAGTGGACGCCTACTCAGAATGTCAAAAATTGATGAAATACCGCAACTTTGGAATATCATCAAGGGGGATATGGATTTTGTAGGGCCGAGGCCGATAAGAGAACCACTACACAATTTTTATATGCAAAACATCCCAAACTTTGAATGCCGATACCAAACTTTACCTGGCCTTACTGGAATCTCTCAAATTATTGATCCTGAAAATACAGATCGCAGTCTCGGCCTGGCTTTTGACTGTTACTACATCAATAATAAATCTGTGAAACTCGATGTTCAGATCATTGTATCGACGGTCATATATTTGATGTACAGTCTATCACGAGAGATTTACAACTGGACAATTGCAAGATGGCTCAGGCGTGTCAATGTGGATATCCCTAATATTCAAGCTGACAATTTACAGCATGACAACACACTAGAGGTTCTTTACAAAAAGTCTGAAGAAGTCAAAGAAACTGCGCGTGGTTATGGACTGCAAGATCAATAGATAGATTTTTTAGCTAACAATCTATACGGCAGGTGAATATGCGTATTCTATTTGATATTTTACATCCAGCCCATCTGAATTTCTACAAGAAAACTATTCAGAATCTGAAGGCTGAACATGACGTAACGGTCCTGATTAGACCTAGAGGGGATTTGGTTGATTTTGCTAAGAAAGAGCTCAATGTTCCCATCAAGGTTGTTGGGAGGCATTATGGATCGCGCATTGGCAAACTGTTCGGCTTATTTCACCGCATAGCCTATCTGATTTGGGAGGGATGGAAGAATCCTTATGATGTCGCAACAAGCCATGGAGGATTTTACGTTTCAATCGCTTCGTGGATTATGAGAAAGAGGTCGGTGGTTTTTTACGATAATGCCGAATACAAACTTCTATTTTTTTTGTGTCGAAGATTCTCTTCAAAATTTGTTATTCCGGAACTTTTAGGAATTGAGGGAAAGAATATTGGCACTTTCAATGGGTATAAAGAACTTGCGTATCTCAATCGTTTTGAGCCTACACAAGAAATTTTAGAAAAGTATGGCGTTCAAAAAAAGAAGTACGTTTTTATCAGACAAATTGCACATATTAGTTTGGATTACTGGTCTGATGATTCAAGTCAAAATATGAAGGGAATATTGGATTATTTATATCGGAATAAATTTTCTGTAATCGCTTCCGTTGAAGAAGGGGCCACCCAAATTTTGGAATTTCGAGAATTTGATAACATCTATGTCTTACCGAAATCTACAAGTGAAATGCATACATTATTATATTATGCCAAATGTGTGATCTCATCTGGAGATACTGTTGCAAGAGAGGCGGCTTTGCTTGGAACGCCAGCTATATATATTGGTGGCCGAGACATGAAAATCAATAGTGAGTTGATTAATCTTGGCCGGTTGAATTGCCCAGACGCGACCCAGATTATACCGACTTTGGAAAGAATACTTCCGAAAGAAAAGGACTTTTCACAACAGAATGTAGATTGGGACGATACGACGGATGTAATTATAAAAGAACTAACAAAATATAAATTTTAGATGGCTGATTACATTATGACACAGTTTAGACAGGCTTTATACGACCAATATCTGTCAACTTTTAAAGATGATGGAACCTGGAAGCGTAAACAAGCCATCCTCCATAACTGGTGTGAGAAAAATCTTCAACCTTTCCTGGAAAGGTTATCTGAACAAAGCCGTATTTTAGAATTAGGCTGCGGTCGAGGCCAGATGCTTGATTTTTTGAATAAGCAAGGATTTTCAAGTGTAGAGGGTGTTGATACCTCAGAAGAGCAGGTTATGGCAGCAGAGCGATACGGATTACCAGTATATCACTCGGATGTATTTGATTTTCTCCAGGCATCCCATCAGACGTATGATCTGGTTCTCGCTATTGATTTTGTTGAACACTTTACACGTCAGGAATTAATTCAACTTCTTTATGGTATAAAAAAAATTCTGAATAAAGGCGGTCATTTAATTTTGAGAACCCCTAACGGGCAAGGGATTTTTGCGGGTCAAATAATCTATGGAGACCTGACTCACATGACCATATTAACGCCACAGTCTTTGAGACAAATTTTGAGGTTTATAGGATTTGAAATTGTGAGTATTAAAGAGTCTATATTTCCAACTAAAGGGATAAAAAGGAAAATTAGATACATACTTTGGAATTTATTAAAGATAGGGTTGAATCTGATGCGAAAGATCAGTTCCGGTAAAAACCAGGATATTTGGACAGAAAACTTCGTTTGCATTGCGAAGAAACAAATAAATTAAAGATATTAAATTTGAAGACGGGGAATTCAAGTTGGTGGCATAAGCGTGACGGATGCGCCTGGATTTATCCATAACATTTGACAATGATTTGTGTTTACAGAAAATTGCTCATGACTCTTTGCTTTTTTTGTTATGCTTTGGGAGCTTCCTGGGCTGGCGAGATAGTTTTCTGCGAGATATTTATCTTCGATTTTAGATCAAATAATAGAGTGTACGAAGAATGGCTTAGCGGGTTCGTATTCTGCGTCCTGGTATTAATTCTACCTATCCTTTCAGTTGCGACTCGCAACAATTACCTGGCATCAATGCGGTGGTTGGTTCTGACATCGGGATTGATTCTTCCCTCCTGCTTTATATTTCTAATATCATTCTCCAACGTGTGTTTTATTCTCGATTATCCCTTCCGTATTGATTCCAAGCTAAGACCCGCGGATGTTATCGATATCGGCGGACAGGGAAGTTTTCCTCTAAGTTTTGATTTGGGTGCCGACCTTTTTCATGCGGGCTTAGCCTCAAAAATAGTTACATTCGTCCCAAATAGGGAACTCTATTCTTCTTATTTACACCAGACCCTTTCAATACCGCTTGATGCCATTATATGGGCGAGGGGTAAGTCTAATAACACATTAATTGAAGCATCCTCACTCGCCAAATTGTGTAGGGATAATTCCTGGGATAGCGTAATCCTGGTCGCAGACTCCCATCGTATGTTTCGGAAATCTAGGGCTTTTATTAAAGCAGGTGTTCCGATAGTTTATCCTGCAAATGTTACTGGAGATCAACAGTGGATGGCTCCTGCGAAGTTTATAGGTGTGAGTCAACAAGCCTATTGGGATCTAAATGGTTTCGAATGTGACTGGTTTATTCTTCTACAATTTCGGCACAAGATGGTGATTCGGACATTGCACGAATATTTGGGAATCGTTTTTTACGCGGTCACTGGATACATTTAGCCAATGCCTCGAAAAAGTTTGTTCTTCGTACCCCACGTAGCATCATCTATTCTGATAAAGCTTATCGCTATAAGTAAGCCCAGCGCATTTGAGAACTCATTGTGGTAAACGATGGTTCTAAGGATGATACAGCAGGCACATTCAAATAAAACAATGTGCTTGTGTTGATTTTAAGTGTTCATTTTCGGACACTACTGTATCAAAATCGGACACTTATTAAACTGCTCTCATGCTACAAATTTTCGTAACTAATTGTAAAACATAGCATGGTACACGACAAAACTTAAATTGTTTTAAACAGTGGCGGATTACTCAGTAAA
>JAPPDO010000093.1 GCA_028821635.1 Ekhidna sp. | reverse complement strand
TACCGGTCAAGGACAACCTCGTACCGGTCAAGGACAACCTCGTACCGGTCAAGGACAACCTCGTACCGGTCAAGGACAACCTCGTACCGGTCAAGGACAACCTCGTACCGGTCAAGGACAACCTCGTACCGGTCAAGGACAACCTCGTACCGGTCAAGGACAACCTCGTACCGGTCAAGGACAACCTCGTACCGGTCAAGGACAACCTCGTACCGGTCAAGGATGACCTCGTACCGGTCAAGGATGACCTCGTACCGGTCAAGGATGACCTCGTACCGGTCAAGGATAACCCCGTACCGGTCAAGGATGACCCCGTAACGGTCTGCAAAGACGTATATCTGTCCGGCTAACTTTCGGGAAGTTTGAGACTTGATCGAAGTTTTTTAGCATACATCAATTTCAATTACGCTTTGGCAACGTTTTAATTTCAAAAAAAAATCAATCAATCTTGCATTTTAAATTTGATTGAATTTAGCTTCGCATATTGAAATGGCAAACAACAGAATATATTGGTGGTGGAATGATAACAATCAGCGTTGTTGACGATTCACTGTTGCACTGAAAAATTATAAGGCCCTGACAGTTTCGTTGGGGTTTTTTGTTTAAAAATGGAAAAAATAAAACTTAAAACCCGTAAAAAGAGCTTCCTTGCCGATACGATTACGCCGGTAAGTATTTACTTAAAGTTGAGGGATCGCTTTGCAAATTCTTTTTTGCTCGAGAGTTCTGACTATCATGGTTCCGAAAACAGCTTCTCATATATCTGTTGTGACCCCATGGCTTCGATCTTAATTGAAGCCGATAAAGTCAGCATACACCGGCTCTCGGAAGAACCTGTTGAAAGAGGATGGGACAACGTTAAAAAAGAGCTTAATGATTTTGCTGCCTCTTTTGAATACAATGATTCGGGTGTAGACTACATTGAATCAGGTTTATTCGGCTACATGAATTATGATATTATTGATGCTTACAACGATATAGATTTAACTCAGGTGGACAACACTACACCTATGGCTCAATATCATTTATTTCGGTTCGTCATTGCATTAGACCACTTCAAAAATGAGTGTCACCTGACAGAGACCTACACTGCTGCCCCTGATGAGGAGTTATTCAAAGAGGTGAACTATCTGATTCAACGACGGGATATCCCCTTTTACCCATTCAGGATAACCGGCAAAAAAATCTCTAACAAGACAGATACTGATTATTTAGAAATGGTTAGAAAAGGGATTCACCATTGCAATATTGGGGATGTTTTTCAGGTGGTGCTCTCTAGGAACTTCATCCTACCATTTCAGGGAGATGAATTTCAGGTGTACAGAACGCTGCGTTCAGTGAACCCGTCACCGTATCTTTTTTATTTTGATTATGGAGCGTTTAAAATTTTTGGCTCCTCTCCGGAAGCACAAATTGTGCTAAAAGATAATAAAGCGGAGATTTACCCAATAGCCGGCACCTTCAGAAGGACTGGAGACGACAGAGCGGATTCTGAGTTAGCAGAAAAATTACTAAAAGACCCAAAGGAGGATGCCGAGCATGTGATGTTGGTGGATCTTGCGAGGAATGACCTAAGTCATAGCTGTGAAAACGTGAAAGTAGAGACATATAAAGAAGTTCAATATTACTCACACGTGATACACCTCGTCTCCAAGGTTACAGGTAACATAAAAGCAGGGGCATCATTTATGGATATTATATCCGAAACGTTTCCTGCCGGCACGCTTTCGGGGGCTCCAAAAATCAGAGCTATGCAAATCATTGATGAATATGAGAAGACACCGAGAGGTTTTTATGGAGGTGCCGTCGGCTTCATGGATTTTAAGGGAAATTTCAACCATGCGATTATGATCAGGAGCTTCAAAAGCCAGCATAATAAATTAAAATTTCAGGCCGGTGCCGGCATTGTCTCTCAATCCATACCTGAAAATGAGCTTCAGGAAGTTTTTAACAAAGTTGGTGCACTTGAGCACGCAATAAATGAAGCAGAGAAGCTATGAACAACGTATTAGTCATAGACAACTACGATTCATTTACCTATAACCTGGTTCACATTCTCAGAAAATTAATCCCCGAAAACCATCTCAGGATCGTGAGAAATGACGTTTTTGAAGTAGATGAGGTAGACGAATTTGCTCATATTTTGTTGTCTCCCGGCCCTGGAGTTCCAAAAGATGCGGGTTTAATGCCTAAAGTCATCAAACGATTTGCATCAACAAAAAATATTCTTGGGGTCTGTTTAGGGCACCAAGCCATTGGCGAGGCATTTGGGAGTTTGCTGTTGAATCTACCTCAGGTATATCATGGAATGGTCACCTCAATAAAAATCATTAAAGATGATTTGCTGTTTAAAAACATCCCAAAAAGTTTTTATGCTTGCCGTTATCATTCATGGGTTATTGATAAAAGAGCGATCTCGAAGGACTTAGAGATAACGAGTGTGGCAGAAAATGGCAATATCATGTCTGTGAGACACAAAGAATATAACGTTAGAGGAGTTCAGTTTCACCCCGAGTCCATTATGACGGAATATGGAGAACTTTTAATCAAAAATTGGCTTTCGCTATGAAAGAGATACTAAACAGACTGACCAATAGTCAAATACTCACCCGACAGGAGGCCAAACAGGTGCTCACGGGTTTAGCAAAAGGAGAGTACAATAACAGTCAGGTTGCTGCTTTCCTTACTATTTACCTTATGAGGGCGATTGCAGTTCAGGAACTGGAAGGTTTTAGAGATGCCATGTTAGCACTGTGTAATCCGGTGGATTTGGAAGGATATGATGCGATTGATGTATGCGGTACCGGAGGAGACGGCACCAATACTTTTAACATCTCCACGACCTGCTCATTTGTCGTTGCTGGTGCGGGGGTCAATGTAGCCAAGCATGGCAATTATGGCGTTTCTTCCGTTAGTGGATCTTCAAACGTACTGGAGTACTTAGGCGTAAAGTTCAGTGGAGATGCGGTGCGCATGAAGAAGTCGGTTGATGAATCCGGTATTTGTTTTATGCACGCTCCACTCTATCATCCGGCCATGAGAAATGTGGGTCCCGTGAGGCGGGAGTTAGGGGTAAAAACCTTTTTTAATATGTTAGGGCCGATGGTCAATCCCGCCTCCCCTCCTAATCAGATGGTGGGGGTTTTTAGCTTGGAATTGGCTCGTCTTTATGGCTATCTTTATCAAAATACAAACAAAAACTTCTCCATTGTACATACCTTAGATGGGTATGACGAGGTGTCGCTGACTAACTCTTTCAAATTGATTTCCAACCGAAGTGAATCCTTAATTTCCCCTAAATCAATCGGTTTGAGAAAGTGGAAGCAGGCAAAACTTCACGGTGGAGATACGGTAAAAGATGCCGCAAAGATTTTTGAAAAAATCCTGTCAAATGAAGGCGATGATGCTCAGAATGAGGTCGTCTTTGCAAATGCAGGTCTTGCAATAGCAACCGCAAAAGAGGTATCAATTAGAGAGGGAATTGAATTAGCAAAAGAATCATTAATTAGCGGAAAGGCATTTGCAGCGTTTAAAAAGTTTTTAAATATAAATAGCTAATGGACATACTTTCTAAAATAGTTGCCCACAAAAGAAAAGAGGTCGCTATACAAAAAGAGTTGTACCCGATAAAACTCCTGGAGAGAAGTACTTATTTTGAAGGTAAGCCGGTCTCATTAAAGGCATACTTACAAAGAGAGGATAAGTCAGCTGTGATCGCTGAGATCAAGCGGAAGTCTCCTTCCGGAGGGGATATTAATAAGCATGTTTCTGTTGAAAAAACGTCCATAGAATATATGCAGGCAGGAGCATCAGGACTTTCTATCTTGACAGACAAAGAGTTTTTTGGCGGGTCAATTGAAGACCTCAAAGTCGCAAGATCTTTTAACTTTTGTCCAATACTTCGGAAGGATTTCATCATAAGCGAGTATCAGATGATTGAAGCAAAATCCATTGGAGCGGATGCAGTTCTGTTGATCGCTGCAATACTAGAGAAAGATGAAATTGAGCAATTAGGAAGCTTTGCGCATCGTCTCAATATGGAGGTGCTTTTGGAGGTACATAATGAGGAGGAGCTTAATACGTCAATGACTGATAAAGTAGACCTCATTGGAGTAAATAACAGAAACCTGAAAACATTCGAGACCGATATTGAAGTTTCTAAGAGACTAGCTTCTTTAATCCCCGATGATTTTATAAAAGTAGCTGAAAGCGGGTTGAATTCGCCTGAAATGGTCAATGAATTAAAAACGTTTGGATTTGAAGGTTTTCTGATCGGTGAGACTTTCATGAAAAGCGGAAGACCCGGGAAAGCCGCAAAAGAGTTTATCAGTAAATTGAAATGAGTCGATTGAAACTTAAAGTATGCGGCATGCGAAATTCGGAGAATGTGAAGGGGCTTATCAAACTCCGACCGGATTTTATTGGTTTCATATTTTACGGCAATTCACCAAGGTATGTAAATGACATTAATGAGAATTTGCTATTGCAAATACCCTCTGGCATCAAAAAAGTAGGAGTTTTTGTAAATGAGTCAATTCCGAAAATCATGGAAATTTTTAATAAATATGCACTTGATTTTGTTCAATTACATGGTGATGAAGACCTGCAATGCGCTCAAGAGTTGAGATTAAAAGGAATAAATATTATTAAGGTTTTCAGATTGAAAGACTCCATCCCAGAATTAGCTAAGGAGTATGAAGCCATAGCTTCGTATTTACTATTTGACACATTGACCCCAGACTTTGGTGGTTCGGGAGCGCATTTTGATTGGAGCATTCTTAAAAAATATATGCCTGACATACCCTTTCTGCTTAGCGGAGGGATTCAAAATTCAGACATAGAAGAAATCAAATCAATGAAAATCCCGCAATTGGTTGGTGTTGATGTGAATAGCAAGTGTGAAATGAATCCGGGATTGAAAGATTTGGAACTGATAAAAAAATTAAAAGCATTACTATGAAATATCAGGTGGATGAGAGAGGCTACTATGGCAAGTTTGGAGGGGCATACATCCCGGAGATGCTCTATCCAAACATTGAGGAGCTTAGAATGAATTATTCGTTAATAATTGACTCTGACGAATTTAAAAATGACTTTGAAGACCTTCTAAAAAACTTCGTCGGACGACCTACCCCGCTTTATTTCGCTCAGCGGCTTTCTGAAAAATATCAAACCAAAATTCTCTTAAAACGAGAAGACCTATGTCATACAGGTGCTCATAAGATAAACAATGCCATCGGCCAAATCCTACTGGCTAAGCGTCTTGGAAAAGAGAAAGTCATTGCCGAGACAGGGGCCGGCCAGCATGGTGTAGCCACTGCAACCGTATGTGCACTTTTAGGGATGGAATGTGTTGTGTATATGGGAGAAGTAGACATGAACAGGCAAAAACCCAATGTAGAGCGAATGAAAATACTGGGAGCGGAAGTGAGGGCAGCAAAGTCCGGCAGTAAAACCCTCAAAGACGCTACCAACGAAGCCATGCGTCACTGGATCAATAACCCTTTTGACACGCATTACGTTATCGGATCAGTAGTAGGCCCACATCCATACCCCGACATGGTTGCTCGCTTTCAAGCTGTGATTAGTGCTGAAATCCGGCAGCAATTGCAGGAGCAAGAAGGTAAAAACACCCCTGATCATATCATTGCATGTGTCGGTGGAGGAAGCAATGCAGCAGGTGCCTTCTATCATTTTCTGGATAGCAATGAGGTGAACCTGATTGCGGCTGAGGCTGCCGGTCTGGGTGTGTCATCGGGCAAGTCCGCCGCTACAACACAACTGGGAAAGTCGGGGATACTTCATGGAAGTAAAACTCTCTTGATGCAGACAGATGACGGCCAGATAATCGAACCATATAGTATTTCTGCCGGGTTGGATTATCCCGGCATTGGCCCTATGCATGCGCATCTTTTCGATGCAGGGAGGGCCGAGTTCTTTGATATTACCGATGAAGAAGCAATGCAGGCAGGCGTTGAACTGAGTAAACTTGAGGGAATCATACCGGCCATCGAGACATCACATGCTTTGGCAGTTTTTGGCAAACGAAGATTTGGGAAAGAGGAGGTGGTGGTTCTCAATCTCTCAGGAAGAGGGGACAAAGATTTAGAGACGTATATTAGATGGGGGAAATATTGAAAATGAGCACTCAGGAACAAGTAATAAATAGAATCAATGATGTCTTTGATCAGAAAAAGGATATTCTGAATGTCTATTTTACAGCAGGTTATCCCATGTTTGACGATACCATTCGGATAGCCAGAAATCTACAGAATGCCGGTGCTGACATGCTCGAAATCGGAATACCCTTTTCTGACCCTCTGGCCGACGGCACCACGATTCAGGAAAGTTCATCCAAAGCACTGGCAAATGGCATGACCATTCATAAACTGCTCGATGAACTGAAAGACCTTAGAAAGTATATTGAACTGCCTGTATTAATGATGGGCTATTTGAATCCAATCCTTCAGTTTGGGGTCAATCCGTTTTGTGAGGCTTGTGAATGTGTGGAGATTGATGGTTTAATTATTCCCGACCTCCCTATTGAAGAATATATAGACAACTACAAGGAAATATTCACAGCACACGGGATTCATAATATATTCCTTATCAGCCCAAACACATCAGAGGAGCGTATTCGTCAGATTGATGAGTGGTCAGATGGATTTATCTACATGGTCTCCTCTTCCAGCATTACAGGGGCAAAAAAAGGATTAGAAAGCAAACAGTTGAGTTATTTTAATCGAATTGATCAAATGAATTTGAAAAATGCACGGTTAATCGGTTTCGGCATTTCAGACCATGTGTCCTTTTCACAAGCCTGTAGGTACGCTCACGGAGCTATCATTGGCAGTGCCTTCATCAATCAACTTAAAAATGATGCTTCGGAGAAGGCGATTAAAAACTTTGTAACGTCTATAAAAAAGTAACATGATCATACAGTTGGAAAACGGAGCAAGTGAACGAATCATCCGGAAAGTGGAAGAACAACTCGCTCCGCTTAAATATAAGATTACTCATGTGAAAACCCAATTTGGAGACTACCTCATTGGTACAGGCAAAAAGCAATTTGATGTCCGGGAAATTGGTCATTTAGAAGGAATCAAAGACATCCATATTGTGTCGGATGATTACCAACTCGTCTCTTCAAAGTGGAAAGTCAGCGGTACAACCATTGAACTTGGAGATGATGTAAAAATTGGGTCCGGAAACTTTTCGCTCATGGCCGGACCATGTAGTATTGAAGGAGAGGAGAATATCATTGATACCATCAACTTCCTGAAAGCAAACAATATCAAAATCATGAGGGGAGGAGTCTACAAGCCCAGAAGTTCGCCTTACTCGTTCAGGGGATTAGGGATAGAAGGGTTAAAGCTTTGGCACAAGCTGGCGAAGAGGGACGGAATCAAAATTATCACAGAGGTGATGCAGGTTTCTCAGATTGAAGCGATGTATGATTATGTAGATCTTTTTCAGGTAGGAGCAAGAAATACTCAAAATTTCAATCTGCTGGATGAACTTGGAAAACAGGATAAGCCTGTGATGATCAAGCGCGGTATCTCCGGGACTATTGAAGAGCTACTACACAGTGCAGAGTACATTTTCTCAGGAGGTAATGAGCGACTGCTTCTTTGCGAAAGAGG
>JAPPDO010000110.1 GCA_028821635.1 Ekhidna sp. | reverse complement strand
GTTCGATGGGTGCCGTGGTTGGAGAAAAGATCGCAAGAGCCATTGATCACTCTCTTAAAAACAATGTCCCCTTTTTGATGATCTCAAAGTCAGGCGGAGCCAGAATGATGGAAGCCGGGTTTTCATTAATGCAAATGGCTAAGACTTCAGCTAAGTTGGCACTTCTGTCAGAAGCTAAAATACCCTTTATCTCACTACTAACAGACCCAACAACCGGCGGTGTTACTGCTTCGTATGCCATGCTTGGTGATTTTAATATTGCGGAGCCAAAGGCGTTGGTTGGTTTTGCAGGCCCTCGGGTGATCAGAGAAACAATTGGTAAAGACCTGCCCAAAGGATTTCAACGTGCTGAATTTGTCCTGGAGCATGGATTTCTGGATTTTATCGTAGACCGCAGACAGTTAAAGGCCCGACTTACAACACTGTTAAAAATGTTAAAATAAATAAAACATAAGCCTTTAACTTTTGTTCTAATGTCAGATTTTGAAAAGTCTTATTAGCTACATATCATAAGATTATCAGATGACTATATTTGTTCAAATTTTTAATTAAAACAACAAACGAATGTCTTCAATCATCGTTACTTCTATCATCGCATTCACTGTGCTGATTCTTTTATTGGTCATGGTGTTGTTATTGGCACAATCCAGGTTAGTTCAGTCCGGCCCGGTAAAAATCACCGTTAATGGAGATAATGACCATCCAATGGTAACTCAGGCAGGCTCAACCTTATTATCCACTCTTTCTACCAAAAGCGTATTTCTACCCTCCGCCTGTGGAGGGGGAGGCACCTGCGCAATGTGCAAGTGTAAGGTTATTGAGGGTGGCGGAGATGTACTCCCGACGGAGGTAGGTCATCTAAGCAGGACTGAACAAAAGGAAAACGTTAGACTGGCCTGCCAGGTTAAGGTGAAAAATGATATGGAAATCGAGATTCCCGAAGAAATATTTGGAATCAAAAAGTGGGAAGCCACAGTAGTTAGAAATTATAACGTTGCATCCTTTATCAAAGAATTTGTCGTTGAGCTCCCCGAAGAGATGGATTATGAAGCCGGTGGCTACATACAAATTGAAGTACCCAAGTGTGAAGTAGACTTTAAAGATATTGATATTACAGCCCATCCGGATGAACATCCTGATGATCCGGAGAAATTCAAAATGGAATG
The DNA here is from genome assembly GCA_028821635.1 of Ekhidna sp. GTDB lineage: Bacteria > Bacteroidota > Bacteroidia > Cytophagales > Cyclobacteriaceae > Ekhidna. The sequence continues at coordinate 6,539 of JAPPDO010000110.1, read as the reverse complement.
GGATAAATTCGGACTTTGGCCATTGAAAATGAAAAACGACGAGACTATAGAACGGGCATATTCTATGGCCTCATATCCTGCTGAGGGCAAAGAAATCATGTTAAATGTTCGGATCGCCACTCCGCCTTGGGACCGAGCAAAAAACGCATGGATGAGTGTCAATCCGGGCATTGCATCTTCCTACATATTTGGCTTAAAAGAGGGTGATAAAGTCTCCATTTCCGGTCCTTATGGAGAGTTCTTCATCAATCCTTCCGATGCAGAGATGTTATACGTTGGCGGTGGTGCGGGAATGGCTCCCATGAGATCGCATCTTTATCATTTATTTAAAACACTATCAACCGGAAGAAAAGTAAGCTACTGGTACGGGGGGAGATCAAAGAGAGAGTTATTTTACCTTGATCATTTCTGGGATTTGGAAAAGAAATTCCCAAACTTCCGGTTCCATCTGGTCTTATCGGAACCGCTTTCGGAGGATAACTGGAATGAAAAGAAAACGATGGAAGATGATGGAGATGGTTTTACGGGGTTTGTACATCAGGCAGTGATCGACCATTACCTAAGCAAGCATGATGCTCCGGAGGAGATAGAACTGTACTTCTGTGGTCCGCCATTAATGAACCAGGCAGTCCAGAAAATGGGAGAAGACTATGGAATTCCTGACGAAAATATCAGGTTCGACGACTTCGGAGGTTAATTAAAAAAATACTCAATTTGAAAGCCTTGCACCATCTGCAAGGCTTTCTTCTTGTGTTAATCTTGCTTATTCAAGGTAAAACCTCCGACAGACTTAACTTAGCTACATGGACCTCAAACTCTTCTTTGACCTTACAGAGGTAGATGCTGACAGTTCTGCTTTGTCTTTTCAATCCTCAATCTATGTCAATCATCATAAGATACCTGATTACGATAGCTTAAACATTGCTCTCATAGGATTAAATGAATATCGTGGTAACAAGAATCAGAATGGTGAGCCCAAATCAGCCGATGCAATAAGAGAGCAGCTTTATAAACTTAAAAAAGGGTATGGAGATTACGGCATCCTTGATCTTGGGAATTTCAGAAATGGCCCGACCCTTGACGATACCTATCTGAGATTGAAGGAGGTGTGTGCCTACTTGATGAATAAGGGGATTATTCCCATTTTGTTTGGGGGCACCCATGACTTAGACCTCGGACAGTACTATGCTTACGAAGATTCCGGTAAACTAATTTCAGTTTTGAATATTGACAGCAAATTAAACCTGGAAGGTGATAAAGCAATCAATCACCATACAACTAAGATTTTTAAGCATACTCCCAATTATCTTTTTAATTATTACCACCTGGCTTATCAGAGTTACTTAATCAACCCGCAACAGCTTGAGCTTTTTGACAGGCTCTCGTTTGAAGCACTAAGGCTTGGAACCATTAAAGAGGACATCAAAGAAGTGGAGCCGATCATAAGAGATGCTGATATGCTGACCTTTGATATCGCTGCTATTCAGAACGCTTATGCTCCCGGTGCCATTGGTGCCGGGGTTTACGGTTTAACCGGAGAGGAGGCATGTCAGCTCATGTGGTACTCCGGACAAAATGAAAAACTTAGCTCTGTCGGGCTTTACAATTATGACTACAAACAGGATTCCGAAAATAAAACCGCCTTTGTCATAAGTACGATGATCTGGTATTTTATTGAAGGTTTTTATCACAGAAGGAACGATAAAAACTTCATGTCAAACGATTATCTAAAGTATGAAGTTCACATAGGTGGAGACCCTGATACCATACGCTTTTACAAGAGCAAACTGTCAGAGCGTTGGTGGGTGGAAGTTCCTAATGCCGGAACTCAGGGTCTGTTTAACAGGAACAGGATGCTCGCCTGCAGCTACACCGACTATCAAACCGCACTAAAAGGCGAAGTCCCCGACCGATGGATAAACTTTTACAGTAAGACCTAATATTCGGGGGGGATTACGATCCAGAGAATCAAATAAACCACAACACCGGAGAAAGCCGTAAGAAGGGTTAATAACAAATACGCTATTCTGACCAACGTCGGGTCCAAATCAAAGTACGCTGCAATTCCTGCACAAACGCCGCCAAGCATTCGATTGCTTGATCTAAATAATTTTCTTACCATAACTTCTCATTTAGTTCAAAGATAAGACTTTTTATTAAAATTTTTCAATAGAAAAGAGATCAATCTTTTTGATTAAGCTTTGAGATATCTATTCTTCAAAGCCTTAGAGACTGTGGTTTTGATTTGGTGAGATGCGCTTAACTGAATAAAATGGTCTAAAATCTACTATAAGTAAACAACCAATATGACCCCCAAAAGGATCAGCGGCACTTGGTTCAGTTTTAAGTTATATTGATTTGTGGGCACGTCTGCTTTTGGGGCAGCCATACATAGTATGTACCAAAATCTCTAATTGGCTATAAGTAAATACTTTACAAATCTTGTATATCTTAAATTATACATGTACAAACAGTGTTCAGTATCTTTCGCACATATCAAAACATTAGATTTTTTAAAACGCTCTAAAGATCACGAATGTATAAAAAGATGATTACTTTTACTCGTGTGTATTTTACAGTTTGCAAAACCGAAAGTACACTCTGTGGGATAACCGGATCATCTCTCATTGCAGACAAAAGATATTCTTTTATTGACATACTAACGCTTCACTTCAGGAGAACTTTCTACTATTTTTGTTACCTCAGCTATTGATTATGAAAGATTTTGTAGAAGAATTGAGATGGAGAGGGATGGTGCATGACATCATGCCGGGAACACAGGCAGCATTAAACAAAGGATTAGCTGCCGCTTATATCGGTTTTGATCCAACGGCGGATTCTTTACATATCGGCAACATGGTTCAAGTCATGACCCTTGTTCACTTTCAAAAATGCGGGCATAAGCCGATTGCATTAGTAGGTGGGGCTACGGGCAGGATTGGTGACCCTTCCGGGAAGTCTGACGAAAGAAGTCTGTTAGATGAGAAGGTATTAAATTATAATCTTTCATGTATTAAAACACAACTGGAAAACTTCCTTGATTTTGACGGAATAAACGCCGCAGAAGTTGTTAATAATTACGATTGGTTTAAGGAGTTTAACTTCCTGGACTTTATTCGGGATGCCGGCAAGCATATCACCGTCAATTATATGATGGCGAAAGATTCCGTAAAAGCCAGGTTAGCATCAGGTCTTTCATTTACAGAATTTTCTTACCAGTTGATACAGGGATATGATTTCTATTACCTGTGGAAACATAAAAATGCTAAACTCCAATTAGGGGGTTCTGACCAGTGGGGGAATATCGTTACGGGCACGGAACTTATCCGAAGAAAAGCACAGGGAGAGGCTTTTGCACTGACAACCCCTCTGATTACCAAGGCGGACGGGTCAAAATTTGGAAAGACCGAAGACGAGAATATTTGGCTTGACCCTGAGAAAACATCACCTTATAAGTTTTATCAATATTGGATTAATGCCTCAGATGAAGATGTGGAGAAATACATCAGGATTTTCAGCCTCAAAGAAAAAGAAGCGATCGAATCGTTGATTACAGAGCACAAAAAATCCCCGGGCCAAAGGTTACTACAGCGAACCCTTGCAGAGGAAATCACCGAGCGGGTTCATTCAAAGAACGGCCTGGAAAAAGCGGTTAAAGCCAGTTCCATCCTGTTTGGAAAGACGGCCACGAAAGACCTGATAAGCCTTGACGAAAGAACATTGATGCAGGTGTTTGAGGGCATCCCACAAACAGAAGTATCCAAAACTGCACTCGAAAGTACAGATACTGCTACCTTTCTCAGCGAAACGACCCATAACCTCATTTTTAAATCCAAAGGAGAAGCCAGAAAAATGATACAGGGCGGCGGCGTGAGCATCAACAAATTAAAAGTTACTTCACCTGAAGACATCGTAAATCATGATCTTTTGCAGGGTAAGTATCTGTTGGCGCAAAAGGGAAAGAAGAATTACTTCCTCATTAAAGTCATTGAAGCAGGCACTTAGTGGATACACATGTAGGGTGCAGGCTCATGTTTTACCGCCCTTTCCGGCAGGTTGTCAAAGATCGCATCTTTCATAAAGCTTCTGTTAAACCTATAAGTGTGCTCATCTACCTAAGCCTGTAAGTTTTTCACCGAATGATGAGATCCTTTTAGTGCTGCCGTCTCATTGGCGCTGCCGTCTTACATCATCGGCAGTACTGCCGTCGCCATTGAAGTCTATTTTCAGTACCGGATACTGGGAGCTGGTGCCAAAATCCCAAGGATCATCGCTCATAGCATCTCCGCTTACATCAACATCCCATTCAGCGTAAATCCCTGTATAATCGGTAGGTGCTTGCAAATCACCAGACGTTTGACTATTCCCACTACTCGTAGTTCCTTGATGGTAGCTGTGAGTAATGATACTAAAACCAAATCGGTCTCTTCCTCTGATGTTAGTATAATCCTTTCCTCCTGCGTAGCATTGCAGGATCTTACCATTATTTTGCTCTCCAACCAGGCTGCCGACTGCGGGGGTTCCGGTTCCTGCTGTAACCGTACTGTTAGCGACATAGCAGGCAAGGAGCGTGCCAAAATTCTGAAGACCAGCTAAATTACCAACGCTGGCATCAGTTCCGCCTGTAGCCGTACTGTTAGAGACATAACAGGCTCGGATTGAGCCACCATCTTGCCGTCCGACCAGAACGCCAACTTTACCTCCACCTCCTGTAACTATACTATTAGAAACGTAACAGGAATCGAACTTCTTCCCACCCCCATTATGCCGTCCAACTAAACAGCCAACTTCATTAACAAATGTTCCTCCTGTGACCTTTGCATTCGTAATGCCTAAACGCCTAATAGATCCTGATCCTCCCGTCTTACTAAATAAGCCTATACTGGCATTAAGATCACTTCTGTTGATATATAGTTTATCTATCGTGTGTCCTCCTCCATCAAAGGTGCCGTTGAAAGTACCTCCTATCGGACTCCAGCCTGAGCCTGTTTGGTCACCTCCATATCGGATTTTGTTTGTGGCAGGGTCGCTGTAGCTGTCGTCTGAGCTAAAGTCAAGATTCTTGGTTAATTGATAGCCGGTGTAGGTATTAGCAGCCGATAAACGAGGAAAAGCTGCCATATAAGTATCATTCATACCCCCGCCGTCTACTTGTCCATTTCCATCTAAGTCGTATCGGATAGCGTTAAGTTGCTCCAACGTGTTTATTGGAATTAGTCCGGAAGGAGTAAATTCCAATACGGTAATCGTAAACGCAAAGGTATCTTCATCTCCGTCAATATCTGTGACCGTGACGGTGTAAGTAGTCGCTACTTTTGGCACACTCGGTGTGCCGGAGAGGACACCTGTACCTGTATTAAGCGTTAAGCCGGCCGGCAGGGCCGGCGATATACTATAGGTAAGCGGTGTATTGCCACTACTTACCTCCGGGAAAGTGGGCGAAATAATCGCAGTACCTATGATATAGGTTTGACTGTCTATAGCCGGCTGGCTTGCAAACGAAGGCATCAAATCCTCATTTACAGTGATGGTAAAGTTGAGCGCAGCAAGATCACCGTCAGCATCCGTAGCAGTATAGGTGTAGTCTCTCGGCGTTGCGACCACCTCTGTCGGACGGCCTGAAATCCTTCTGGCATCCGCATCAAATCCGAGGCCTGTGGGCAGCGCAGGCATCAGCGTATAAGCGAGTGTACCATTGCCGCCGGTGGCCGCAGGCAGGTCAAGCGGAGAAATGTCGCTGTTCTGCGTATATACCTGAGCGGCAATCGAGCCTGATAAAGCAGGCATGACATCCGCCTCTACCTTATCAGGAGGACCATCGTCTTTGTTGCAGGCAAAAAAGACAACGCCGATTAAAACAATTTTGAAAAGAAATTTAACCTTTATTAGAGAAATGGAGGGCAGATTTCTTATTGACAAAAGACGAATAAACGGTGTATGATTGAATTTTTTCATGAGAATCGGATCAAATTTTTACAAATATACGCAATAGTACGTTTTTCTTATTATAAAATCAAAAATAAAAGAGTGATACTGAAAATATTTTATATCCGTTGGTTTGATCGTTTGTCTATGTAAGGTTAGCAGTGTTAATATTATTTCGTTTATATGCTTTTTTACTTACTTAAAACAAGTATGATCGTTCTCATCACCATTTTTCGGATCAGAGCATATACTGAGGCATTATTTGGGAAAGTTCAAAAACTTTCCAAAAGTTCCTTTACCCGCCATCCCTCACCCTTAGTCTAAGCGTAGATTGTATCTACGCTTTAATATATTTCGTTGCTTTTTCAGTGATGAAGTAGACAAAATAGAATATTAAGGGCGACCCTTCCAAAAATGCCCTGCCCTAAGTGTCGTTTGATCTTTGCGAATCCGTAACTTTTGGAAAGTTCAAAACTTTCCAAAAGTTCCTTTACCCGCCACCTTAGTCTAAGCGTAGATTGTATCTACGCTTTAATATATTTCGTTGCTTTTTTAGCAAGGAGATAGATGAAGTAGAATATAAAGGTGTAGTTACAAACTACACCTAGAGATGG
>JAPPDO010000222.1 GCA_028821635.1 Ekhidna sp. | reverse complement strand
CCCCCCCCCCCCCCCCCCCCCCCCCCCAATATAAATGAGTGTCTATTTCGGGTTTCACCTGCGAAATGTTTGGATTCGGTAACTTTTCCATCGGATTAACTATTTAAATATTAATTATGGCTCAAAGGTAAGACGATAATTTAAAGATGCAAATGTTTTTGCAAGTTTTTTTTATTTTTTTTCTTCGGGTGTGATTTGTCTTGAACAGGATTTATTTGATTTTTAGGATTGCCATGATTTTTATTTTTGTTCGTATCATGTCTTCACTGACCAAACTACTAACGATTGAACCACAGAGGACACGGAGAAGCCGCCAAGGGTCCAGAGCGATAACGGAAAAGGAGATTAAAAGCGTGATGGGATAGTTCTTTGTATCTGTTGTTTAATCACGTATCTATGTCAGGTTAGCGATGTTCAAAATAAATGTCTCACTTTATTCGCTATTCATGTTGTTTTGTACAAATATTTGCAGTTAAATGGGTAGCCAGAGACAGAATCGATACGGAAAACAAATCCAGAAGGATTTGGCGGAGATCTTTCAGAAAGATTCTGTTTATTTTTTCAAAGCTTCTTTGGGTACGATCACCCACGTTTCCATGTCACCTGATTTGGGGCTTGCCAGGATACACATAAGTATTCTGCCTATATCAAAAGCAGCGATGGTTTTTAGTCATCTGAATGAGATTAAAGGTGAGATCAGGAACCGGCTGGGGCAAAAGATTGGGAGCAGGGTACGGATCATTCCTGAACTGGCCTTTTTTCATGACGACACCGAAGAGGAGGCATCGAAAATCGGTAATCTGATCAATAGTCTGAATATTACTCCCAATCAAGAGGGGTGAATCTTTCTTTACTTATAGCCCGAAAATACTTTCTCTCCGGGAGGAGGAGGCATTTTATAAACCTTATTTCAATAATATCTATGGCGGTAGTGTGTATCGGTACTGCAAGCCTGATCATTGCGCTCTCTGTCTTTAATGGGCTTGAAGGGTTATTGAAAAGCATGTACGGAAATTTTGATCCGGACATGATCATTACTCCGGCGGAAGGGAAGTCCTTTCTTTATCAGGAGAGCGATATTCAGCAAATGGAATCTGTTGATGGCATTGTGGGCATATCAAAAGTCATTGAAGATAATGCCCTGCTGAGGTACAAAAATTCGCAGCGCGTAGTAAGAATGAAAGGGGTAGGGCGTGCCTTTGATCAATTTAGCGGCATACAGAACGTAGTGGTTTCGGGAGACTTTGGACTTATAAGAGATAGTTTAGGGTATGCGCTCATCGGACGAGGCGTTCAATATGATTTATCCATTAACCTTTCCAGTGATTTTTATGCGCTTCAGCTTTATTATCCCCGAAATATCGGGCCCGGCATTGTAAATCCCAATAAGATATACAACGTGTTGCGTATCCTGCCGGGCGGCGTTTTCGCTATCGAAAAATACTATGACGAGAACTACATCTTCGTCCCTATTGAGTTTGCTAAAGATTTATTCGGCTATGACGGAAGGCTGACGGCCTATGAGCTTTACCTTGAGCAAAACGCCAACCCCAAACAAATAAAAGCTGATCTCATGCAGCATTTTGGAAATGAATTTACCGTCTTGGAAGGTAACGAATTACACAGTGATTTGTATAAGATTCTCAAAATAGAAAAGCTGTTTATTTTTCTGATTCTTGTTGCAATAATTGGTATCGCTTCCATTAATATCTTCTTCTCTCTCACCATGCTGGTTATTGAAAAGCAGAAAGACATCGCCATCTTGTTTGCGCAGGGAGCGAGCAGAAAACTTATTCGCAATATCTTTATTCTTGAGGGCGGTATCATTGCACTTTCAGGGACGGTCGGCGGCTTGATACTCGGACTAGGCGTAAGCCTTTTGCAACAAGAATATGGCATCGTAGGGATAGGTATTAATTCGGCAGTTATGAATAGTTATCCGATAAAAATACACGTCAGTGATGTGATTTTAACAGTGCTGGCAATTAGTATAATCACCTTAACAGCCTCACTACAGCCTGCATTTAAAGCGAGCAATACGTACTCAACCTCAGCATTACAATAACTTAATTTTTCTCTTTACCTTTATTTTGTTTCGAGTTTTGAGGAATTTATTACCTTCGAAGATTACTTAAATAGGTAATTCTTTGAAAGTATCGCCTGAGAAGCCGTTTAAATTAATCTATTCGCTGCGGGAGCACCAGTACCTCGGTCGTTTGTTTGAGTCCTTCGTCGTTCAATTAAACGAAAAAGGCGGCCTCACCTTTTCTCACCAAAATATTTCTTCCAAGAATGCCGATGAGTTCTCCTCAGGTCTTGATGAGGACGACTATCGAATCATTAAGTTGATAGATGAAGTCCAGCCGGATAAGGTAGCTGGTAAGTTCAGCAGGAAGAGTCAAAAATCTGACGCATTTTTCTCTAGAGCATATAGCAAGTCAGCCGAAGATAAAAACCTCCAAAAAGAAATAGAAAGGTATGTAGAGCGCAGAAAATCTCAAATACTTGATTTAATCAATAGAAAAAGGCTTTTTGAGATGGGAAAAGACAAAGAACCTGCCGAAAAGGAGCTTGAAATCGTGCCGGAGAAGGCTACCATCTTATTCCACTTTAGAAGAAATGAGGACAATACTCATTACTTTCCAACGGTTAAACTAAAGGGTCAGAAAATGGATCTCCTGAATAACGGAAGCTATCTTCTTTGTAAAAATCCGGCATGGGTAGTATGCGGTAATCAGCTTTTCTCATTTGAGAAACCTGTCAGCGGTGAAAAATTAGTGCCCTTTACCAAGAAGAAGTTTATTCTTATTCCAAAGGATATTGAAGAAGCCTATTATAAGAGATTCGTTGCTCCGCTTATTTCCGAATTTGATGTATATGCCAAAGGATTTGATATTAAAACACATAAGCCAACCCCTAAACCAAAACTCACTTTGACTGAGTTGAAAACAATACAACGGATCACTGCCGCTACTGACAACGGACACTCTCCGGAGCTGGTGAATGGCGGCAGACTCCTTCTGGAACTCTCCTTCAACTACGGGGAATATAGTTTTAATGCCGATAAACTAAATAAAGTAAACGTATCACTGGAAAAAACAGGGAATAATTATATCTTCCACAGAATCACAAGAGACCATGATGTTGAAAAAAAGATTATTCAAAAGTTGACCAAAAGTGGCTTGCAGCTTCAAAATGCTCGTGTAATGCTTTCCCAAACGAAGGCTTTTGATTGGCTGCAAAGCAATAACGAATTATTACAAGGGTTCATCGTTAATCAAAACCAAAAGAAGAGAAAATTCTTTCTTGGAGAGTCATCCTTAGATTTAGAGGTAAGTGAAGGGGTCGACTGGTTCGACCTGAAGGCTAAAATCAGGTTTGGCGAGTTTGAAATCCCCTTTAGTGAAGTACGAAAGTGTATCCTGAAAGAGAAGACAGAAATTGTGCTGCCAAGCGGAGAAATTGGTGTAATCCCTGAATCCTGGATTCTCAGATACAAAGACCTGCTCGCATTTTCAAATCAAACAAATGAAGGGATTACACTCAGTAAAATTCATGTATCACTTGTTGAGGAACTTAATGAGGGAGCGCACATAAAGGTAAGTATTGGGAAGAAGCTTAAGCACTTACTAAACTTTGAGAGGCTTGAAGAGCATCTAACACCTCAGGGATTTAAAGGCGGCCTAAGGCCGTACCAACTAGCCGGATACAGTTGGCTTAGATTTCTTGATGAATACAACTTCGGAGGGTGTCTGGCCGATGACATGGGACTCGGTAAGACGGTTCAGACGTTAGCAATGTTGCAGCATCAAAAAAATGAAAATGCAGGAAGCACAAGTTTATTGATAATGCCTACATCGCTTCTTTATAATTGGGAAATGGAGGCCGCTAAGTTTACACCCAAGCTTAAAATCTTAAACTATACAGGCACTAATAGAATAAAGCAAAGCACTTTATTCAGTAACTACGATTTAGTAATAACCAGCTATGGAACTACACGGATAGATACTGAAATATTAAGCGATTTTTATTTCAATTACATTATTCTGGACGAATCTCAGGCTATCAAAAATCCGGAGTCTTTAATTTCTAAAAAAGTAAGACTGCTCAAATCAAGACGCAAACTCATATTGACCGGTACACCGATAGAAAACAGTACGCTAGACCTGTGGTCACAAATGAGCTTCATCAATCCGGGTTTGCTTAGTAATGAGCCTTACTTCAAAAAAGAGTATCTAAAGCCGATAGAAAAAAAACAAGATCCGGAGAAAATTCAAAAGCTCAATTCAATAATTAAGCCTTTCTTGCTAAGACGAGAGAAGGGCCGGGTAGCAGAGGATCTCCCCGAAAAGATAGTGAACATACATTACTGCACAATGAGTGATGATCAAAAGGCTATCTATGAAGAAGAGAAGAACGCATTCCGCAGTAAAATAATGGATGTCATTGAAAGCGAAGGAATTGCAAAATCTCACATGATATTATTGCAGGGTCTGACACAACTGAGGCAAATAGCAAATCATCCAAAAATGGTAAAAGCCGAATACGAAGGTAAATCCGGCAAACTGGAAAATGTGACCCTCATGCTTGAAAATTCAATATCTAAGGGACATAAAGTATTGATATTCAGTCAATTTACTAAGCATTTAAAAATTATTGCCGATTATCTGAACCAGCAAAAGATATTGTTTGCTTACTTAGACGGAACGACTAAAAACAGACAAAGGCAGGTAGAAATGTTCCAAAATGATGAGTCTGTGCAAATTTTTCTTATTTCATTAAAAGCAGGAGGCACAGGTTTAAATCTTACTAAAGCAGACTATGTTTTTTTACTGGATCCTTGGTGGAACCCTGCCGTTGAGGTGCAAGCAATTGATCGGGCACATAGAATTGGACAGGTAAAAAAAGTCTTTGCCTACAAATTTGTTTCAAAGGACACGATAGAAGAAAAAATCATTCTTCTTCAAAATCACAAACAAAAACTTGCTTCTGATCTTATCTCCGTTGAAGAGAGTTTTGTAAAAAGTCTATCTAAAAGTGACATTCAGCAAATCTTTGATTGATTTTAAATTGCTGAATAGTTAATTTTATCCAAATAAATATTTCCGTTACATTAAATCTAAACCATATAATGAAAAAATATCTTTTGATAACAGTAGTATTATGTATCTCACTGTTGGCAATGAGTCAAAAATTTGATACGCAAATTGAGGAAATGGTTGCACAAACAGAAGGAGAGGTTATAGAATGGCGGCACTGGTTCCATCAAAATGCAGAACTCAGCAATCGGGAATTCAAGACTGCTGAACGTATCGCCTCCATCTTAAAAGAGATTGGATATCAGCCGCAAACAGGAGTGGCGAAAACAGGTGTGGTGGCAGTACTCGAGGGAGGCAAATCCGGTCCCGTCGTTGGATTGAGAGCAGATATTGACGGGTTACCTGTTAAAGAACGTGTGGAATTACCATGGGCTTCTAAGATGACGGGTGAATATAATGGTGAAAAAGTGCCGGTAATGCATGCCTGCGGGCACGATACTCACCTTAGCATCTTACTGGGAGTAGCAAAAATGCTATGGAAAATGAAAGACGAAGTGCCGGGCACAGTGAAATTCATCTTTCAACCAGCAGAGGAGGGCGCACCTGAAGGAGAAGAAGGAGGTGCGAAGTTAATGGTAGAAGAGGGGGTGCTGAAAAATCCGGATGTGGATGTCATCTTTGGGTTACACATTAGTGCTCAAACTGCCGTTGGCAAACTACAAGTAAGACCGGAGGGCATCATGGCAGCCGTAAATTCCATGAGAATAGATATTAAAGGAAAGCAGGCACATGGATCAAGACCTTGGGACGGAATAGATCCGGTAGTCACTGCTACGCAAATTATTAATAACCTGCAAACGATTGTTAGTAGGAATATGGAGCTGACCGAAGCTCCCGCAGTCATTACCATAGGGGCAATACATGGAGGGGTTCGTCATAATATCATTCCTGAGGACCTATATATGCTTGGAACAATCCGGACACTCAATGCAGACATGCGAATCTCTATCCTTCAACGTATTAGAGAAGTGGCCACTAAAACAGCAGAAGCCAACCAGGCAGAAATTAATATCCAAATTGATGAAGGCTATCCTGTAACTTATAACGACCCCAACCTATACAAGCAGATGTTCCCTACTTTGGAACGAATAGCGGGTAAAGGAAATGTTGAAGTCATCAAGCCGATTACGGGGGCTGAAGATTTTTCTTTCTATCAAAAGGAAGTCCCCGGATTATTCTTCTTCATCGGCGGATGTCCTGAAGGTACCGATCCTACCACCGTTGCCGGACATCATACACCTGATTTTTATGTAGACGACGCAGGTATGGCACTCGGAATGAAGGCCATGATGGGACTGACGCTTGATTACATGAATAAATAAATTTTAGTTTTTTAAGAGCACAGATGGTCTGCCACATAATCCTTGTAAAGGTCTTGAAGTTGCCGTATTCTCGAAAATAAAACAGAACCCGAACAGTCATTATCTCCGATAAGTGCAATCTGAATGGCCGTATTCGTTTCTTGATGCTTAGCAGCCCTTTTTGACAGGTAGGTAAGAAATCCTTCTAGCAGTCATCAATAGCAGAGAAGATTTCGATAATTTTATCTTTTGATAGTTGGGTAGATTTCTAAATTAATAGATTAAATCTCAAAATGTTAATGTCTTAAAATCTACCTTTCTTATATTGAACTCAGGTTAATACATGAGCATTCAGAATTTTATAAATGCCGTTATAAAAATGCTGACTATTAGTCCGGTCGTTTTTATGCTGCTAATTAATGTTTGTCTTTGCTCCCTAGTAAAAGGACAAAAAGAATTTGGTTTCAGGATGCCCGATAAAATCAAGAAGGTAAGCATCCCTTTTGAGCGTCACAATAACCTTATCATTATACCTGTGACTTTAAACCGCTGTCTTACGCTCAAGTTCATACTAGATACGGGGGTAGAAACCGCCATCTTAACTGAAAGAATGTATGCTGACGTGTTGGGCTTCAACTATGTCAGAGAAATTTCAATTTTAGGCCCCGGAATCGCTGACTCTGTGCGGGCGTTGGTGGCAACAGGCACTACCTTTTCCCTGCCCGGAGGGATTGTAGGGCTAAACATGAATATTTTAGTATTACAAGATGACTATCTAAAACTTTCCGAGAGTATTGGAGATGAAGTACATGGAATCATTGGATACGATATCTTTAGCAAGTTTGTCGTAGAGATAAATTACGATGAGAAAGTGCTTAATCTTCATAATCCTGCCGGATATAAGGTTCCCAAAAAGGCAGCTAAAATCCCCATAGAGCTGAAAAATTCCAAGCCATTTATCAACGCAAGGTTAAATCAGGATCAAAGAAGGGAAAATGTTGATTTTATGATAGATACGGGGGCAAGTCATGCTGCACTGATAGACTACCATAATGTTTCCACCATTAACCTCCCGCAGAAAAGAGTTAAAACAAAACTGGGAAGGGGCATAGCGGGTGAGATTCCGGGTTATCTTGGCCGCATGGACTCTGTAAAAATTGCAGGCTTTGAATTTGGCGAAGTTTTAGTCTCGGCTCCCTTTCAGGGTGCTTACAATAAGGTCATCAAGCGAGGTGCTCGTATTGGCACTTTTGGTGGGGAACTGCTTAATAGATTTAGTGTCACTTTTGATTATCACAACAAATTCCTTTAC
>JAPPDO010000287.1 GCA_028821635.1 Ekhidna sp. | reverse complement strand
CGGCCACTACCAATGCGAGCTTCCCTATCACGTCCACCACGACTATTACGTGGACATATAGAGATGCTGCGGGCAACACGTCCACGCAAACGCAGGAGGTGATCTGCCCTCTAGGTGCGGCAGACGATGCGGCGGAAGTTGTCATCTTCCCCAACCCTTCGGGCCGCTACTTGGAGGTGCGGTCTGTTTTCGAGGGCACATTCCAACTACTGAGCCTCAGCGGGAGACCGATTTTGGAAAGCCCCACCAACACAAGAGTGGACATCACCTCCCTGCGAGGCGGCCTGTATCTGGTGCAGCTACCGGACGGGCGTTTGCTGAAGTTTGTGAGGGAGTAGGGGGAAACCGGAAGATTTTTAGTTGGTCAATTGGTTCTCAATACGTTAATATGCTAAAAATCTGCTTATTTTTTATAATAAAGATTGTACTTTTCTGCACCAAATTTACGTTAATTCATCTCTGATATTAATTGTTCTACAGCTCTTTTCAGTTGGGGGTCGTGAGCTTTTGCCTTGTAGGCCGGCATGTGATCGACTAAAAGATCAGGTACTGCGGGTTCATGCTCCATGTTTTCTTCGGTGGCTTTTACATACCACGCCCTGAAGGGCATTCTGACAGATGACCCATCCATGAGTCCTTGGCTTCCTGTTGAAATCACTGCCCCAAAGGTTGGCTGCCCGACCAGTGTCCCAATATTCAGTGTCTTAAAAGCATGAGAGAAAATCTCGGCATTGGAGTAACTATTTTCATTGCACAATGCGATGGATGGCTTAGTCCATGATGCCAGTGGCAATCGTTCACTAAATGGATAGGTATCTTTAAATTTTCGGTGATTAGCATCTAGGTTATCAACTGCTCCTCTAGGCACGGTATATGTGTGCTGTCGGACAGTCAGTACCGCCATCAGATAGTCTGTTGTCCAGCCTCCTCCATTCCATCTCACGTCAATGACTATGCCGTCTTTTCCATAGCCGGCAGCGGTTAACTCTCTTTCAAAGCGTTCAAAACTAGTCCAGTTCATACCTCGAATATGAAGGTATCCGAGTTTTCCTGCGGAGTACTCGTTCACAAGCCTTCTTCGCTCCTCAACCCAGTTATCGTATCGGGTCTGACTAAGAGAGGATGTCGGCCAGATAACGACTTCTTTGCGTTCCCCATCCCTGTTTATGGTCAATAATACCGGCTCATCTCTTTGATCTACTAGAGTAGAGAAGAAGTTATCCGATGGTGAGATGGGTTGTTGATTTACTGAGGTGATGATGTCACCTACGCTGAGTTTACTCTCTTTGCGGTCGGCCGGACTTCCGGGGAGAATCTTTGAAATCTTAAATCCTTCTGCCTCATTTGCTCCTTCTACTCCAATAAAGCCTGACCTATTTGCTTGGGTTTGTTTAGGATTTTCCCCACCCCTGTGCCCCATGTGGCTTGCATTCAACCGCCCCAGCATGGAGTTAAAGACAAAGGAGAAGTCTTCTTGTGTCGAGGCTTTCATTGCGAGTGGCTTGTATTTAGCTTTTAGTGCGTCCCAATCTTTTCCATGAAACTGAGGATCATAAAAACCGGCATTCAGGGCCCTCCAGCCTTCCTCGAAGATTTGCTCTCTTTCTTCCTGATAGTTGATTTTTAATGATGAAGAAGTGGTGAGCTTTTCCGCTTTATCTCCTTTGAGTTTATGCAAATGCCCCCCTGTGGTCAAGAAGTAAAGTTCTTTCCCATCTTCGCTTTGTGACAGTCTGTAAGGGCTTTTATTTCCGCTAAAAACTTCTTCATTTTCAGAGCCATCCCATTTGATTTTGTACAGATTCCTGTTCGCTTTGAAATCCTGTCTTCCTGATCCTCCCACGGCATAATAGATAAATTCACCTTCCTTGTCAAATAAAAGATCTGATTCATTACCCGCAAACCGTGTAACCTGTTGCAGTCTTTTATAAATGTCGTCAAAATCAATTTGAACTTTTACTGTAGGTTGTCCCTCATCCTCGTCTTTCTCCTCTTTCTCAGCCTCTTCGTATACACTTTCCCGTTTTCTCTTTTCATTTGAAATTTCCCAATCTTCTTTTGTGAGCCATACAAACCAAATATCATTATCGCTGTTATTTCGCTGAGATACAAAACCAAGTTTCTTTCCATTTTTACTCCAAACAGGACTGCCGTCGTATTTCGGGTGTAAACTGACGTTCACGGGTGCTTTGCTATTATCCGCTATGTGTATAAAAACCTCCCGGTTAAATGTTAAATCCGCTAAACCATAAGCTATCCATTTGCTGTCAGGTGACCAACTTACTCCTTGCGGGGTGTCCCATCCGTCTTGTAGTATTTTTTCGTTAGAAAGGGTTCCCTGTGCGGAAATAGCTGCGACTATTAATTTGCCTCTGCCTCTTTGGAAAGCTATTTTTTTCTTATCAGGCGAAATGACAGGATTAAATTCCTCTTCGGCAGTTTGCTTTAATAAAGTGATCTTATGCTTTAGCGACCTGAAGAGATCTTTTTGGTTGGGATCGTCCGAATTGATTTTGAAGAGGTCATTCTGCCCGTTTTTATCGGAAATAAATAGAAGAGTCTCATCATTTAGCCACACTACATCTCTTTCTCTATCCGAAGTGGTTGTGAGCCTTACACTACGTTCTTCTTCTTTGTCATTGCGTGTAACAAAAATTTCCCCCCTCACAGAATAGGCGATTAATTTTCCATTTGGGGATATAGCATAATCCTCCAGATTATTTGATATTTTCCTGTCTGTAACAGGGTCGAATCGATAGTCGCTGGAGACATCAATTGATAAGATGCTTTTACTGCCTGACACAAGATCAAATACTGCCGTCCGGTCTCCATATTGATAAGCGATTTTCTGGGTTGATCGGCTTAATGAAAATGAATTTATTCCCCATTCGGTTTCGGAGGTAAGCTGTTTATGTGCTCCATTCAGATCAATTTGATGAACGTTGTACTTCCCGCTGCTTGAGCTAATATATAAAATGGTACTGTCATCAAGCCACTGGGGAGCGAAGTCATTCCCTTCAAAGGAAGTGATTTTTTCATAAGTATCGTCAGCGATATTCCAAACCCAAACGTCGCGGTCAGCCGGGCCCATGTAAGCTTCCCTTGCAATCCTGCATGTACCTCTGACAAAGGCCACCCTGCCTCCGTCAGGAGAGACTACCGGATCATAGCCGAGCGCATCCATAAATCTGGTAGGAGTACCACCATTGATACTGACCCGATATATCTCACTCTCCCACTCTACTGCCTGATAAATTCTTGAGGTGTTAAAATACAGCATGTCATTTTTCGCACTATACAGATTATCTCCTGAACTGTAAAATGTCAGCCTGTCGGGTGTGCCTCCTCCCGAGGGTATGGTGTAAATATCCGCATTTCCGAATCTATCCGATTGGAGGGCAATCATCTCCCCATTTACCCATACGGGATTCGTTTCATAAGCTTCATGGATGGTCAGGCGATCTGCCCTCCCTCCGGTAGCAGGAACTTTCCAGATGTCTCCCTGAAAGGAAAATGCAATTTCTGATCCATCCGGACTGATGGACGGTTTAAGGATCAATACTTGTGCTGACACGACTAAAGAGGCCAATAAACCTCCCAAAAAAGTGATAATTTTCATAACAGATTTAAGATTTTTTTAATTTTTTTGGAACATGGAATCTCTTACCGTCGAATGCGAGATTTGTAACATACAAAGCAAACGGCAATTTAGCATTATTTACTTCTTTCCAATGCTTGAGTCACATCTTCCAGTATATCATCGCTATGTTCTAATCCTACGGAGATTCTAACCATTCCCGGAGTAATTCCGACTGCCTGTCTCTCTTTCTCCGACAGTTTATTATGGGTAGTTGACGCAGGATGTGTGATGATCGTTCTGGTATCTCCGAGGTTTGCGGATAGTGATACCATTTTCAGGCTGTCTAAGAATTTTTTACCTTTTTCTAGTCCACCAGCCAATTCTATTGTAACAATCCCCCCTCCCTGCTTCATTTGTTTTTTAGCAAGTTCGTATTCGGGGTGAGATTCCAGGAAGGGGTATTTGACAAAATTGATGTCTTTTATTTCCTGTAGACTTCTCGCAAGTTTTAAGGCATTAGAACAGTGTTTGTCCATTCGGGCTGCCAGTGTTTCCAAACTTTTAGACAATAGCCATCCGTGAAACGGGGACATGGCTGGCCCTGAATGTCTGCACATAAATTTCAATTTTGGGAAAAGTTCTTCTGTGGTAAGAACAGCACCTCCAAGGACCCGGCCTTGCCCGTCAATAAATTTGGTTGCCGAGTGCGTAATTAAATCAACTCCATACTCAGCAGGTGTTTGAAGGTATGGAGTGGCGAAACAATTATCAACATTTATAATCAGATTTTTCGATTTCCCCAAAGAGACAACTGCTTCAATGTCTATTAAGTCAAGTGCAGGGTTAGAGGGAGTTTCAAAGAAGAGCATTTTAGTATTTGGCAGGATGGCAGCTTCCCATGCTTCAAGATCACCTCCATCAACATAAGAATGGGTGATCCCCCATCTTGGTAGTATTTGCGTTATGATTTGATGGGAAGACCCAAAAAGAGAACGTGAGGCAACGAGGTGGTCTCCCTGGCTCAGATAAGCTCCAAGACTGGTGAAGACGGCAGACATCCCGCTTGCTGTAGCCATCCCTTGGGGCAGACCCTCCATAAGGCAGAGTTTTTCAATAAACTCATCGTTGTTAGGATTTGAATATCTGGAATAAACCGTTCCCTCCTCCTCTTCTGCAAAAAGAGCCCTAGCATGTTCAGCATTTTCAAATACATAACTTGATGTGGAGTATATGGGAACGGTGTGTTCTCTGTTTGCCGACCTTTCTATTTGGTTCCGAACGGCGATGGTTTCAAAGTTCTTCTTCATCACTTCGCTTTTATCTGGACGAACAAAAATCCGAAATTACATAATCTGGTTGGGAGAAATCCAAAGAAATTAAATAAACTAAAATGATGCATTCATTACTGGTTCAGTATTTTATAAATTCTTTATACTATCCTTTACGACTTATTCGTGAGGGCAGATTACGGAATTTAATGGATATAGAGAATTTTTGAATCATGGTAATCCTATCGGTTTAGTTCCTTTTGACATGATTAGAGATTGAAGCAGAAGTAATTCCAAGATTACCGCTGAGTTATGGATTATACCAAAAGCACTTCAAACTCGTCCTCTTCAATTTCATAAAACTCAAATTCTAAGTTAGAGAGGTCTCTGTAATCATTTCCAATCTCTAACATATCAATGTCATCTTGTTCATAGAACCACTTAACATGAATGTTTTGTCTGGGAATGTTTAAACTCGCAACAGTGGATAAAACGTCAAAAATACATTTGGCACTGCTGGTATTGAAGTATTCTATGGCGAATTTTACTTCCAGGCTATGATGTCCTGAGAGGAGTTCTTTTATTTTTTCATTCACTAAACTGAAAAATCTTACGGAATCTTCAGAGTGAGATCTACCTTTGATTTCCAGCAACCTTTCCGTTGCTGAAATTTTCACAAAAGGTGTTGTTTTGGTTGGTTCGATTATATGTTCCATTTATGTCGCATTAAGTGCATCTTCTACCGTGTCATAATACTCTATTCTCAGCTTAGCTAATACATCTTTCGGATATTTGGCTAGCAATGGTTTTCTGGCAGCTTCTACTGCCTTTTTGAAATAGTCCATATTCGGTAATATTTTAAAGTGTTTAGTTAAGCCGAGTTCTAACATTTTTGTTTTCCATTCTGTAAAATACCACTTCATAGAGGGTTGATGGAATGTTCTAAGTGTGCTTTTATCAAAAATAAATTTTGTGTATTTTCCACTATTCTCTTCTACTTCGTCGCTAAGCATAATAAAGAGTTGTTTAAAATTTTTTATGGGTATAAAGTCGGATTCTGCTTTTAACATGATAGCCTTACCTGCTTCATGGATGTATCCCGACCCAAACTCATTTGTGAATATTTGTTCAAAATCCAATGTTTCTAAACTATGGTTCATAATAAAATATAATTTAACTAACTTTGTGTCAAATATAAACTCCATATTTCTACGTTAGTTCACTTTTTTCTATAATTAATTTATTTTAAGTATTACAAGCAATGAAATCTTCATTTGAAGCATTACTCAATCGGTTTCTTCTTTCATTTCCAAATGCGCTGGCCGTCTCATTCAATAGCGTCGAGGCCCCCATTTCAATGGAAATTGGCTCAAATGTTGACGTATTAAAAATGTATAAAGACATTCCAATGCTGTCCTTAGATGAGAATTTTACCACATCCTTTTCCTTCATCATCATGGATTCCGGCAGTATTATTGTCTTTTTTATTGACGGTGTGCATTTTATTTCCGTATACACCCGAGATAAAGAACCTAATAAAGAACTGGCTGAAAGGGCCTATTCTGAGTTCTATGAAAAATTTAAAAATGCGATTGACACGCTGTGAAAGCACAAAAATTCCTTTATGAATTAAGATCCAGCTTTACTGACATCCTTTATTCGGGTGTTATTTTCAATAGTGAGATAAAGCTAAGTAAGATGGACTCGAACCTTGATCCTGATGATCACGAAGCATTAGTAATGAGGCTTTATTTTCTGGCAACTAATCCTGAAAAAAAGATACTTCACCTTATCAACCAATATGAAGAAGAGAAATATCTATACATGATGGAGGCATCGAAGGATATGTGGATATTTATTTTAAGTGGGAATAGGTCTTTTGCAAAACTTCATTTTTACGTTAAATTTTTACTCACCGAATCTAAACTTGAGTATTCACAGGAAGAAGGAGAAATAAGACCCACGCAGGAAAATGAAAAAATTAATTCGGCTAGGCGTATTCAGAATATGCTATTGCCTAACCTAAACAAAACGCTGAGTAAATTCAAATCGCATGAGTTTTTTTATCAGCCCCAAGATGTAGTGGGAGGCGACTGGTATTGGACAAAAAATGAAGCTGAAGAAACTTGGATCGTAATCGGAGACTGTACGGGACATTCTGTAGAAGGCGCATTAGCTTCTGTTAGTATTGTATCTATCCTCAACCAGGTTTATAATAAAGATTTAAGTCCGCACATGCTTATTAAGCATTTACATAAAAGCCTGGAGGATATTCAAAAACAACAGATAGAAAAGGGTTATGGAATAGGCTGCGAATTAATTGCAATGAAATTCAACCATAAGATGAATGAACTAATCTACAGCGGCACAGGTCTGCCTTTGTATTATCTGTCAGGTGGCAAACTCCAATTCAACCAAACCAGAAAGGCTATACTCAATACACAAAAAGTACTTCGTTATTTAAGATCAAGAAAAATTAGAATACAGCAAGGCGATGCAGTTCTTACCCATTCAGATGGATTAGTTGACCAATTTGGTACAAACGGAAGAAAATTCAAGAAAAAAACACTAATAAATACTTTGACAGGTCAGGATTCACCAACGCTATCTGGCGTTATTAAAGCACTTAAAAATCATAGGGGAGATGAACTTCAAACCGACGATATCGTAAGTCTTTTCCTAAAAATCTAGCATATTAAAGCAAAGCACTATTGTCTGAAATGAACGACTACAGATAAATACAGGCATGAAGTGTAATAAATATCTGATTACAGGAAGCCTAAACAACCGTTAAAAATAAATTCGCAATTCCAAGAGATAATCTAATGGCAAGACTGATCATCAAGAGATACATGGTGGTGAAGAAGATAAAGTCGCTACATAGCGGTTGTTTTTTGAGTGGGCATTGCTAATTTAGCATAGTTAAATGATTGAATAACAAATATAAAGAATATT
>JAPPDO010000257.1:1216-7812 GCA_028821635.1 Ekhidna sp. | reverse complement strand
AATAAACTAATAACAATTTAACCACAAAGGGCATGGAGAGATAACGGGGAACGAAAGAGTAACGCCTCTCTAGATTAGTTTATAATCCGGCTAGGATGGCTGTACCTTACTATTCTATTTTGCCTACCTAATCACCGAAAAAGCAATGAGAGCTATTGAGGCATAGATGTAGTCTATGCTTAGTCAGGTATGGTAAAATACGGCAGGGCAGCGAAATAAAGAACGGGGTGTATCATTAAAAAAGCCTGTATTTGCGGGGGTTTTCTTAAATACAGGCTTTTCTGTGAAAAATGGTGCTTCTTTTTAACCTATCGTACTTTTCAGATACTCCCGATTCATTCGGCTAATGTTTTCCAGAGAGATTCCTTTCGGACATTCTACTTCACAAGCTCCGGTGTTGGTGCAGTTGCCAAACCCTTCTTCATCCATTTGTTTTACCATGTTTTGTACACGCTCAGGGGCTTCTACCTGTCCTTGCGGCAATAGGGCGAACTGGGAAATTTTAGCGGATACAAACAGCATGGCAGATGCGTTTTTGCACGTTGCTACGCAGGCACCGCATCCGATGCAGGTGGCCGTATCCATCGCTTTGTCTGCGTCATGCTTATTAATAGGAATTGCATTTGCATCCTGAGTGTTTCCTGAGGTGTTTACACTGATGAATCCACCGGCAGACATAATCCTATCAAAGGCACTTCTGTCTACCATCAGGTCTTTAATGACGGGGAAGCCTTTTGCTTTCCATGGCTCTATCGTGATGGTATCTCCATCATTGAATTTTCTCATGTGAAGCTGGCAGGTAGTCATTCTTCTACCCGGACCGTGTGCTTCACCATTAATAAACATGGAACATGAGCCACAGATACCTTCTCTGCAATCGTGGTCGAACTCAACCGGCTCTTTCCCCTGATCTATCAACTGCTCATTGAGGATGTCCATCATTTCCAGAAAAGAACTATCGGGTGAAATGCGGGCTACTTCATACGTTTCGATCTTCCCTTTTTCGTTGGGGCCATTTTGTCTCCAAACCTTCAGTTTTAATTTCATTCCTTCTTTCAACATCGTTTTTCTATTTATATGATCTTGTTTTTAATTCAATATTCTCATAAATGAGGTCTTCTTTATGCAAGACTGCACTGCCGGGGTCTCCTTTATGTTCCCAAGCTGAAACATACGCATAGTTTTTATCATCTCGCTCTGCTTCTCCCTCGTCCGTTTGATGTTCTTCTCTAAAGTGTCCGCCGCAAGACTCGTTTCTATCCAGCGCATCTTTTGCAAAAAGTTCGCCAAGTTCTAAAAAATCTGCCACTCTTCCTGCTTTTTCAAGTTCGCTATTCAATCCGTCTGCCCTTCCGGGCACTTTTACTTCTTGCCAGAATTGCTCCCGGAGTTCCCGAATTTCAACTATTGCTTCCTGTAATCCTTTAGCATTCCTGGACATCCCTACTCTATTCCACATGATCTTCCCCAGTTTTCTGTGAAAGTAGTCTACCGAATGTTCACCCTTATTGTTTATAAAAAACGCAATTCTTTCTTTGACTGCTTTCTCAGCTTCGTCAAATTCTGTCGTGTCTGTGGGGATAGGCCCTGTCCGAATATCATCTGCGAGGTAATCGCCAATTGTGTATGGCAACACAAAATATCCATCTGCTAAACCTTGCATCAGCGCAGAAGCACCCAGTCGGTTAGCACCGTGGTCGGAAAAGTTAGCTTCACCGATGGCATAACATCCGGGAATAGAAGTCATCAGGTTGTAATCAACCCAAACGCCACCCATTGTGTAGTGGACGGCAGGATATATCTTCATGGGTGTCTTGTATGGACTGTCTCCGGTGATGTTATTGTACATTTCAAAGAGGTTGCCATACTTAGCTTCAACTATTTTTTCGCCAAGCTCTTTTATCTGCGTCTCACTTGGATTGTGAATTCCTTTTACTAATGCTTCTTCTTTTCCATACCTGACGATAGCAGATGCAAAATCGAGAAATACGCCTTCTTTGGTAGAATTATTCACGATGCCATGTCCCGCATCGCATCTTTCTTTTGCTGCTCTGGATGCCACATCTCTGGGAGTGAGGTTGCCAAACGAGGGATATCTTCTTTCCAGATAGTAATCTCTGTCTTCCTCAGCGATATTAACAGGTTTGAGCCTGCCTTCTCTAATTGCTTCTGCATCTTCTTTCTTGGCAGGAACCCAGATTCTTCCATCATTTCTCAGTGACTCGGACATTAAGGTAAGTTTCGATTGTTGTTCACCGTGTTGAGGATTGCACGTTGGGTGTATTTGCGTGAAGCAGGGGTTAGCAAAGAAGGCTCCTTTTTTATGAATCTTCCAAGTTGCAGAGGTGTTGGATCCCATTGCATTGGTAGAGAGATAGAATACATTACCGTACCCTCCGGAGGCAATGACCACTGCGTGTGCGGAGTGCCTTTCGGTTTCGCCGGTGATAAGGTTTCTTGCAATGATTCCTCTGGCTTTTCCATTGACAATTACAATATCCATCATTTCATGGCGGTTGTACATCTTAATTTTACCTTTACCGATCTGGCGTGACATGGCTGAATAGCACCCTAACAGAAGCTGCTGACCTGTTTGTCCTTTTGCATAAAAAGTCCTTGAAACCTGCACGCCCCCAAAAGACCTATTGTCCAGAAGACCTCCATAATCTCTTGCAAAAGGTACGCCCTGAGCCACACACTGATCAATGATGTTTGTTGATACTTCGGCGAGTCGGTAAACGTTTGCCTCTCTTGACCTGTAGTCTCCGCCTTTAACGGTATCGTAGAACAGTCTGTAAGTGGAGTCCCCGTCACCCTGGTAGTTTTTAGCCGCATTGATGCCGCCCTGCGCCGCAATGGAGTGGGCTCTTCTGGGTGAATCCTGATAGCAGAACGCTTTTACATTGTATCCTAACTCAGCAAGGGTGGCTGCTGCGGAGCCTCCTGCCAAACCCGTCCCGACGACGATGATGTCAATCAGTCGTTTGTTTGCAGGATTAACGAGTTTGATATTGTTTTTGTGAATAGTCCATTTATCAGCCAACGGACCCTCCGGTATTTTGGAATCTAAAACTTTACTTGACATGACTTTTATTTTTAAAAATGAGATAAGTGATGAAATAGTGCGATAAAGATGAACCCGGCAGGGATCAAAATAGCATATCCCTTACCCAGCTTTTCAATGATTGGAAAATATTTAGGGTGATGTGCCCCAATAGATTGAAATGATGACTTAAATCCATGCAGCAGGTGCATTGACAAAAGCACAAAAGAGAGGACGTATATGCCCACTCTTAGTGAATCTTCAAACTTATGCACCAGTTCAGGGTAATACCTCTCTGCATCCTCCGGATTGAATTCTATATACTTGTAGTTCATTTCCGGAATCCAGAAATCATAGAAATGAAGTCCTAAAAAAAATAGGACTACTAGGCCAGTATAAATCATGTTTCTGGAGAACCAACTGGAATTTTTACTTCCTTGGTAACTCACGTATTTATCGCTCCCTCTCGCCGCTTTATTTTGTGCCTGAAGTACAAATCCCATGATAAAGTGATAAAGCACTCCAAACATCAAGACCGGTTGAAGCACAAACTGCACTGCCGGATTTGTGCCCATAAAATGACTTAACGCATTAAAAACTTCGGGGCTGAATGTTGAAGTAATGTTAATTGCAAAATGCTGCAATAAAAATATCATCAGAAAGAGAGCAGATAAAGCCATACCAAACTTTCTGCCTATGCTGCTTCTAAAAAATTGCCTTGTCCCACTCATTTACTAATATTCAAATATTTTTGATCAAAAATAAATAAACAATGACTGCTTGGCAGTCTAATTTACTTGTTTTTAATCATTACAAATTATTGCTGTTGCTATTGTTCCGAATAAATAAACCACATTCTCAACTGTTATTGATAACTAAGATTTAATATTCTTGTTTAAAATATTATCAAGTCATTGTTGCCAAACTGTAGTTTTACGAATTATTATTTAGCAAATGCGTTATTTAAGATTTCTGATCTCCTTTGTTTCCTTACTGCTCGGATTTAGGTCTTCGGCAACACATATAAGAGCAGGAGAAATTATTGCAAGACAAGTCAGTGGCACTGAATATATCTTTACCTTCATCGGCTATCGGGATATAGAAGGCATAATTTTTCAGAATGGTGTGTTTGATTTTGGTGATGGAACTACGTTTGGAGGGGATAGTCCGGGAGAAGTGATTCCTTGGGTTCGTTTTGCCCCTGAAGATGGAGTAGAGCGGTGGGAATTTACATTGCCGCACACTTATCCCGCTGCAGCTAATTATATTGTCAGCTATACTGAAGAGAACAGAAATGAAAATATTCAGAATATTCCGGGTTCGGTAAATACCGCTTTTCATGTTGAAACGCTCATCATAATAGACGCTCTCTTCCCCAACAGCTCTCCCTTTTTTACCGTCCCCCCTATTGACCAGGGAGTTGTTGGATCCACGTTTGAGCATAATCCGGGAGCATTTGACCCCGATGATGATAGCCTTTCTTATTCATTAGTAACCCCCCAACAGGCTAACGGTCTGGATGTTGGAGGATACCTTCAACTAAATGATGCCAGCTTTTATGATGATTTCGGCGCAGGCAACTCAACAGATTCCGGCCCCCCGGAGATATTCATAGACCCTGCCACCGGAACACTTACCTGGGATGCACCCGGAGGTGCGACCATTCCGGACATGGAAAACAGAGAATGGAACGTCGCTATCAGAGTACAAGAATGGCGAAGAATTGGTGATCAGTTTATCCCTTTAGGGTATGTGGTTAGAGACATGCAAATCATCATTTGGGACTTTGAGAACGAACCTCCGGAATTAGAACTGCCTGAGAATACGTGCGTCGTTGCAGGGGAGACCATTACAGGCATTGTCACTGCTACAGATCCGGACGGGGACTCTGTGAAATTGGAAGCTTTTGGCGGCCCGTTTCAATTTCCTCCCAGAGCTACTTTTAGTCCCGATCCGGCTATTTTTCAGGCTATCCCCGCCTCCGTAGAATTTGAATGGCAAACTATTTGTGAATTTGTGAGAGCGTCTCCGTATCAGATAGAATTTAAAGCAACAGATAAGCCCAACGTTCCGGGTTTTAGCAACCCTCCCGGGCAATCAAATTTTGAAACATGGGGGATAAAAGTCGTAGGCCCCGCGCCTCAAGGGCTTTTAGCAGATGCCATGTCCGGCGCAATGAACCTTTCTTGGAACCCTTATGAGTGTTCAAATGCACAAAGCATACAAATATGGAGAAAAGTTGGAGCATTTGAGTTCAACCCTGCTTGCAATGTTGGTATTCCTGAAAACTCAGGGTATGAACTCATTCAAACCCAAGATATCAATGATACTGACTTTGTAGATGATAATAATGGTACCGGACTGGCACCCGGCTCTAAATATTGCTACAGACTGGTAGCTGTTTTTCCCCAACCTTTAGGAGGTCTAAGTGTGCCCTCGGAGGAGGCATGTGATAGCCTGCTGATTGATCTTCCGGTCATTACAAATGTGGACATTATCTCCACCGATAAAGTCAATGGGCAGATTAGAGTAAACTGGACTCCTCCCTATGAAATTGATGCTGCGATTTTTCCTCCAAACTACACTTATGAGGTTTTGAGGGCAGAAGGGCAAAGCCTTGCCGGAAGTTTTACATCATTAACTCCCACCCCCATTGGCGATACAACCTTTTTAGATAGTGGCATTGATACCGACCAACTGGCTTATTCTTACCGGATAATCCTTCGCGACGGACTTAATAACCTGGTTGATACGTCGCAGCAAGCATCCTCTGTCAGACTTAACCCAAGCCCGGAGGTGGGTGGAATTAGATTGCTATGGGAAGCCAAAGTGCCTTGGTCGAATACGATTCAAAAATTCCCATATCATTATGTCTACAGGGATAATGTTCTTACAAATTTTATGGACTCGTTGGTTTTGATTGATTCCGTTGATGTAACGCTAAGCGGCTTTTCTTACTTAGATAACGGCATTGAAGGAGAGGACGAGCTAGACGAAGATACCGAGTATTGTTATTCAGTAATTACACAAGGTTCTTATGCTAATAAGCTATTACCGGAACCGCTACTCAATCGATCGCAAATAATCTGTGCTCAACCTAATGATACGATCCCGCCATGCACTCCCGTCTCAGTAAATTTTACTTCCAATAATAATTTTGATTGCGAAGCACAGTTTATATGTGGGTCTAATGTGGTCTCTTTAGAAAATGCAATTGAATGGAATGCGGACGTTGTTCCGGAGTGCGACGATGATATACAATTCTACAGAATTTACTTCTCCGAATCCACAGATTCTACAACATTCCGGATATTAGAAGAAACGACATCTTCTCCATTTATTCATAGAAATTTAACGTCACTCGCTTTTTGCTATTACGTGACGGCGGTAGACAGGTCGGGTAATGAAAGTCAGATATCCGAAATTATTTGTAATGATAATTGTCCGCAGTACCTACTTCCGAACGTATTTACACCAAACAATGATGGATTTAATGATACTTTCAGACCACTGGAGGGTGACGGTCAATGTCCCCGATTTGTGAATTCTGTTG
>JAPPDO010000257.1:0-1206 GCA_028821635.1 Ekhidna sp. | reverse complement strand
TGTTTTTTTAACAGTAGTGAATCGGGCAGGAGTTGAGGTATTTCGCTTAGACTCAGACGATCCTGAAACCACAATAAACGTTCACTGGGATGGGAAAACAAATAGAGGTATGGAATCCCCTCCCGGAGTTTATTATTATTCTGCCGAAGTCACATTCAATAGATTGAACTCTAATGATCAGAAGCAAGTTATTAAAGGATGGGTACAACTGATTCGGTAGAAAAGCCAATTATCTTCTTTGATGGTATTTGCAATCTCTGCAATGCCTCGGTTCAATTCATTATTAAAAGAGATAAACAAGAAAAGTTTCTGTTTTCATCACTCCAATCCATGAGGGCACGAAAATTACTGCCATCCGAATTTGTAGAATTAAATAATTACCAAAGCCTGATTCTAAAAAAGGGGAGAGACATCAAAACAAAGAGCAGCGCAGCACTGACCATATCAAAACACTTGGGTGGTTTCTGGCCGGCACTGTATTTTTTCATGATTATTCCAAAATTCCTTCGGGATTTTGTATACGACGTAATTGCCTCAAATAGATATAAGTGGTTCGGCAGAAAAGATGAGTGCATGATCCCTTCACCGGAACTTAGAGCCAGATTTATTGATTAACCGGATTGGCTACTTTTGCCAGGAATAAATTCAAAATATGAAAAGAGCTTATGTATTTCCCGGTCAGGGTGCTCAGTTTTCGGGGATGGCAAAAGAGTTGTATAAACAACATCACAAGGCTAGGAAAATGATTGATGCAGCCAATAACGTCTTAGGGTTTGACATCAAATCGGTGATGTTTTCAGGGAGTGATGAGGAATTAAAACAAACAAAAGTGACGCAGCCCGCTATATTCATACATAGTGTGGTGGCGGCACTCACTTCTGATGACTGTAACCCTGATATGGTAGCAGGCCATTCACTGGGAGAGTTTTCCGCTCTAGTCGTCAATGGTATGCTGAGCTATGAAGATGGTCTTAATTTAGTATCGAAAAGAGCCTTAGCAATGCAAAGAGCGTGCGAATTAGAGCAATCAACTATGGCAGTGGTTTTAGGTTTAGAGGATCAAATCGTAGAAGAAGTCTCTGAGGAAATAGAAGGTGTTGTTGTGGCTGCAAATTATAATTGTCCCAGCCAGTTGGTTATTAGCGGCGAGTTGAAAGCGGTGGAGGATGCCTGTGAAGCCTTAAAAGAAAGAGGAGCAAAAAGAGC
>JAPPDO010000160.1:1028-7829 GCA_028821635.1 Ekhidna sp. | reverse complement strand
GAATATTCTTTATATTTGTTATTCAATCATTTAACTATGCTAAATTAGCAATGCCAACTATCCTTCTTTTGGTATCAATGGGAAAGATGACTACACTACTCTTGAAATTCCGTATCCTGAAAAATTAAGCAGAGGTACTTTGCTTTTAAGAACACTTTTTGGATTCTTTTATGTGGTTTTGCCCCATGGTTTTCTTCTGATCTTCAGAACCATTGGTTCTGTTGTTTTACAGTTTTTAGCCTGGTGGGTCGTTCTTTTTACGGCAAATTATCCCAAAAACTGGCATGAATTTAATGTAGGAACCATCAGATGGTCCACAAGAGTGAATATTTATATGTCATTTATGACAGACGATTATCCACCATTCTCCGGTAAACCATGAGTGAGTATCACCCGATCCCACAACCTGATGAGATAGGAGAACGAGAACGTGATGATGCAATGGGTTCCTATTTAATGATGTTTGCCTCTATCGCCGTTGGGCTTCCGCTTCCAATCCTCAACCTCATCGCAGCAATAATTTATTATTATATGAACAGATCGAAAGGCCTGTTTGTACATTTCCATTCTATGCAATCTTTGATTAGCCAACTACCTACCACCATTATCAATGCAGTAGGCGTGTTCTGGGGCATTAGAATTTACCTATTTGGATGGCCCCTCACCGATACGTTTAAAGGGTACGTTGCGATGGCGATCATCTTCAATCTGGTTTACTTCGCATTTAGTATTGTTGGAGCTGTAAAAGCAAAAAAAGGTCGAATGTATTATTTTTTGTTCTTCGGACGACTTTCTTACGAGGCTGTTTTCAAGAAAGAGAGTATCAATCCCGTTTCTCATCAAAATTTACCTCCAAGATGAAGATTGGGCGTGAGCTACTCATTTTAATAACTATTTTCGGAGCGATCTGGGCTATTTTCACTTATAAACCTATCGTCATTTCTGATTCAGACTTATCCATTAATGAAGAACGTGAGAAAGACCTCGCTAAATTGATAATGGATGACCTTGAAAGAAAGTATGATTTTTACGATGATTCAGTAAAAGAGCAACTCATCTACCCGATTACGAATCGCTTGCTTGACTCGCTTGAAGGCAAAAAATACGAATATAAATTTCATCTGCTCAGAAGTGCCGAAATCAATGCCTTTGCCACACTTGATGGCAATATTTATATCTTTTCCGGTCTTCTTGAATTTGTTGACAACCCTGAACAGTTGGCAGGTATTTTATCCCACGAAATAGGACACCATGAGAATGGAGACCCGATAGACAGGCTTGTGAAAGAACTTGGACTAAACGTCATCATTGCCATACTCACCGGTGGTGACTCAGTGATGGCATCGGAAGTTTCCAAAATGTTAATCTCAACCAAATTTGACCGACGACAGGAACAGAAAGCAGACGAATTTGCCTATGACTTACTGATCAAGGCACAAATAAATCCCGCAAGACTTGCTCACTTTTTTACCAAACTAAAAAATGAGGAAAAGACTTATCCGGATGAGTTAGAAATCATCATGACTCATCCAAATTCCAAACATCGTATTGAAGCCGCTCTGACCGTGGCTCTTCCAAACAACTTTGAAGAGAAGGAGTACGATCTGGACTGGGATCATTTGGTTGAGGTGAATCTCTGATGGTTACAAGCTAATTTCTGTTTGCTCTCAGTTATCTTTCTTGAATTAACCTCTCCGAGTAGAGGTCTAATTTTCCACGATCCACTTTTTATTATTTCGTTTTTTCATGGTCACTATTTCTTTGCCATAATTACGATACACATCCATGGCTACGAATTTTAATTGATTCTCTCCTGCCCATATAGCGGTGTTCTCTGTGTTGATTTTTCTATCATTTACCCATAAAACGCTTAATAAAGTTGATTTTCCCTCTTTTTCGGTATACATAAGCACCTGCTTAGCTAAGGATGATTTGGATAACTTCCCCTTTAGCCGTTTTGTGGAAAGCTTTAATTTTTTAAACTCCGACGATTGGATTCTTTTTGTTTCCGTTGGACGTAAACCGACGAAAGAGACTGCCTTCTCAGCGTAGTAACTCTCTTTTATCTTTTGTGCTACCTCCCGGTGAGTTATGAGCGATGAGGCATTATAAAATATCTCTCCATCTACCTCATCATTTAATCTGTTGATGCTGAGTTGATCAATTATTTCATTCGTCTGAAACCACGCTGAATCACGGTCATTTTTTATCTTATAAGTACCCATCCCAATATAGAGGTCTATGTTTTTTATATTTTTTGACCACCAGTAGTTCAATGTATCATAAGAAGCCTTGGTGAAGCTTCTGCTCCAGTAAAGCTGCGGAGCAAGATAGTCTATCCATTGATTTTCAGCCCATACCAGCGGGTCGCAATATAGATCGTCATAGTTCGTCTGACCTGCTTCTGTGTTGGAGCCTGCCGGATCATCTTTTTTATTTCTCCAAACGCCGAACGGACTAATTCCGAATCTGACCCAAGGCTTACTGTTCCTGATCATTGAGGAGAGATTCGCTATCAATGTATCAATATTCGCTCTCCTCCAAGAATACACATTGTCAAAATCTTTCCCATATTTTTCAAAAGAAATAGAATCATTAAAATTTTGACCCGATATTTTATACGGATAGAAGTAGTCATCCATGTGTATTCCGTCAATGTCATAGCTATTCACCACCTCGTCTACGATCTTAAAAATATGCTGCCGAACTTCCGGTAATCCGGGATCCAGATAAAACCTTCTTCCGTACTTAATAATCCAGTCCGGCTGAGTGAAATAGATGTGATTAGAATCCAGCATTCCTGTATCGGAACCAGTCGTTACCCTGAAAGGATTAATCCACGCATGAAAATCCATACCTCTTTTGTGCGCCTCATTAATCATAAATACTAAGGGGTCATCTTTCCATACCCCCCGCTTTCCCTCCTTTGCCGAAAGAAACCTTGAAAATGGAGCAAGTGAAGTATGGTATAAAGCATCGCCGGCAGTTCTGACTTGCACGACCACACTATTAAAATTTAATTGCTCATAGTAGTCTAATAATTTGCGATAATCCTCTTTTTGTCTCTCAACGTTGTCTGATCCTGAAGATGGCCAGTCAATATTAAAAACAGTCGCAATCCACACACCTCTAAAAGCATTCTCTATTTGATTTTGGGCAATGACATGGCTTGAAATCAACAGGATAAAGAATAAACAGCGAAATTTTGATAACATTTATGTTTTTGCGTTTTTTATTGCATTTAAGTGATTAAAAGAGTTCTTTACAACAATTCGTGTAAAATGCGTTAATTACAGGTATTTGTAGCGCATTTTCATTTCTTTCTTTTCTGTATATTTTTTGTTTTATTAAATTTAATAACATTTTTATGTTTTGATTTGTTAAATATACTTTTTTGTGCTATACATTAAACAGTTCAAGTATATTAATAAAATCTATCTTCATCAAAATCACTTGACATGGAGATAGCCTCTGGAGAAAAGAATCTTCTACGATTACAATTCATTCATGCTATTTTATCAGAATGATAGAGAAGGTATTCAAACTATGAATGTCCTCCCTCCAAGATTAGGTTTAATGGATTTCGGAAAAATTGAAGTTTTACTGAAACCTAAATATCGTGTCAATCAAACCTGCTAAAAAAGCAAATCAAATACAGCAACACGAATCAATACGAATTGATTTAGTCAGACAATTCCTTGAAAATCAATCAAGAGAGCTAGCAAATCATACTGAAGAAATTGAGCTAAAAAAACGTAACGAAAAAACAGGTATGATTATGCTTGTAAGGAGAAAAGAATCAGATTAAAATAATGAGACTATTGTTATGCAAAAGTCTCAGATCATCTGTTTAGCTTTGAACTACTAATCCGTACAGTATGCAAGTATTAAAACTAATTCTTGAAAGTTTTCGCTTTTCTTGGAATGCGCTCAAGGTGAATATCCTGAGAACCACGCTTTCGCTTTTAGGCGTGACCATCGGAATTTTTGCAATCATTGCCGTTTTCACTTTGGTTGATTCACTTGAAAGAAGCATTAAAGAAAGCCTGAGTTTTTTAGATGCAAGCAATCTTGATATTAGACGGTTTCCTTTTAATTTCGGATCGGATATACCTTGGTGGGAATATTTAAAAAGACCTTATGCGACGTATGAAGAATACGAGTTCCTTCAAAAAAATCTAAAAAATGCAGCGGCTGTCACAATCCTTAGCTTTAGATCCGTAACCGCCAGGCATAAAAGCAGCAGTAGTAATAATTTAAGCCTTCTAGGGGTAGCCTATACCCACAGGGATGTATATTATGACTATTCAAAGTTGGTTGGGAGATACTTCACCCGACAGGAAGCCGAAGCGGGAGCAAACGTGGCAATAATCGGCTATCGGTCAGTCAAAGAGCTGTTTAATGGAGCAAATCCCATGGGTAAACAGATAAAAATTAAAGGATTAAAGTTGAATGTGATAGGCTATCTCGAAGAAGAGGGCGGGGGGCTTTTGAGTGAGACCAGCAAAGATGAAAATATTTACATTCCTTACAAAGCATTTCAAAAATTATATTACTCCGGAAGAAGGCGTGGAGCAGAGCCATTAATAACCATAAAAGGAATGGATGACAACTCGGGATTAGAAAAGTTGGAGGCCGAAATCATTGGTTTGATGCGTGTAAAAAGAGGTTTAAGCCCAAAGCAGAAGGACAACTTCTCCGTCGTGAGGCAGGAGGCATTTATAAACATCATTGGATCCACATTCGACGTGATCGGAATAGCAGGATGGGCCATTGGAGGATTTTCCATTCTTGTAGGCGGATTTGGAATAGCAAACATCATGTTTGTCTCAGTAAGAGAGCGGACGAATATTATCGGCCTACAGAAATCGCTGGGCGCAAAGAATTACTTCATCCTCTTCCAATTCCTTTTTGAAGCAGTCTTTCTCAGTTTTATTGGCGGCGGGGTTGGAATTTTTCTCATTTGGATATTATCTTTTATCAGTATTGGGACCTTAGACCTTGTACTCACATTTAAAAATATCCTCATTGGAATGGGAGTCGCCGGAATAACGGGGATCATCTCCGGAATAATTCCAGCACTCACGGCAGCCAGACTTGATCCGGTGATTGCCATTCGAACTGCGGACTAGGAGTTCTGCGGACTAGGAGTTCTTCAGAGTAGAAGTTTCAATAAATTCGTCTAACAAGGATACTCCCTCTTTATCCGTCCAGTTTTTCTTTTATATTCTTTTCAAGCTCTTCCATCAATTCAGGATTATCCTCTATAAGTGCTTTAACCGCATCTCTTCCCTGTCCTAACTTATTATCATTATAAGAAAACCAGGAGCCGGATTTCTGAATCACATTCAACTCAACTCCAATATCCACAATCTCCCCGCTTTTGCTGATCCCCTTCCCATACATAATATCAAATTCGACAACCTTGAAGGGAGGAGCTACTTTATTTTTTACAACCTTCACCCGCGTCCGATTTCCCATCACATTATCAGCAGATTCTTTAATTTGAGCAATTCGGCGAATATCCAGTCTGATGGAAGCGTAAAACTTGAGTGCGTTGCCGCCGGTCGTTGTCTCCGGATTTCCGAACATCACACCAATTTTCTCGCGAAGCTGGTTGATAAAGATGCACGAACAGCCCGTCTTGTTAATTGTTCCAGTCAGCTTCCTCAAGGCCTGAGACATCAGACGGGCCTGAAGCCCCATTTTGCTGTCTCCCATTTCCCCTTCCAACTCGCCCCTTGGAACCAAGGCGGCCACTGAATCAATGACAATAATATCTATGGCACCGGACCGAATCAGGTGCTCAGTGATTTCTAATGCCTGCTCGCCGTTATCGGGTTGTGAGATCAAAAGATTCTCCGTATCAATCCCCAGTTTCTCGGCGTAAACCTTATCAAAAGCATGCTCAGCATCAATAAATGCGGCCAACCCTCCCTGCTTTTGCGCCTCCGCAATACAGTGCATGGTCAAAGTAGTTTTACCCGAAGACTCCGGCCCATAAACCTCAATAATTCGACCTTTTGGAATGCCGCCTACTCCCAGTGCCATATCCAGACCCAATGAACCCGTCGAAATAACAGGAACGTCCGGCACCTTCTCATCACTAAGTTTCATGATCGTCCCTTTGCCGTAGGTCTTCTCGAGTTTATCTATCGTAATCCGGAGAGCCTTTAGCTTTTCTTCTGATTCTGCCATTTTGGTAAAGATGTATTAATAATAAAACAAAAATAATTCTTTTCTGCCGAAGGAGATTCAAATGTCACCGGAAATAATAGTTAAAACCTTTTGATGCTTCATTTACAAAGATAAGCAACCCGCCTTGGCTATCCCGATTGGGTCATAAACTACATCCGGAGAGGGGTCGTTTCCTATCACCGCTGCGTGTCCTCCGTAGCTTCTCCGTGTCCTTTGTGGGTTAAATCCCCCCCTGAGTGGTTACCCTAGACCTGTTAAGGGTTATTGCAGACCGTTACGACCTTATTGCAGACCCCTCTCCGTGCCCTCCGTGGCTTCTCCGTGCCCTTTGTGGTTCAATCGTTATTCGTTTATTCAGCACTGCCTGATAAATAAAATAAAAAAAACTCAAAAAATTTTTGCAACTTCAAATTATCATCATATATTTACAACTTAATAAACGTTCAAATTTTAATTATTATGTATCAATTAAATAAACAAACTCGTTTTCAGATGAGGCTCAAAGAGGCCGGGATGAATAGTTATTCTCGTTATAATAATGTAATGGGGGCGGCGGGGGGGTGGGGGGGGAGGGGGGGGGGGAGGGGGGGGGGGGGGCTGGGG
>JAPPDO010000160.1:0-1018 GCA_028821635.1 Ekhidna sp. | reverse complement strand
CCCCACTTAAACATAAACTACCCTTTTTTCTTTTCTTTCAACACACCCCACCCATCGCCACCTACACACCCCAATACACCCCCCCCACCCTCCCCCCCCCCCCCCCCCCCCTTATAATTATTAAGGGATTATCTGGCGTTTTCAGGGGCTTAGCCTATTGTATGTCCCTGCTCTTGATCGCAGGGCTTACGACCAAAGCCGCCGCACAGACCGTGCCGACGCTCAAGGTCAATATCCCCACCGTCACCGAAGGTGAGACCGGTACCATCACGCTCACCCTGAGCAAGGCAGCGAATGACACAATTGAGATTTCATGCTCTAATGTTAGTCTTACAGCAAGTGGATGTACTTTATTTAACTGCCCGGGAAGCACGGACCGTGCTTCCCCCAGCGACTATTCCCTTCCCGCCGTAATTGTAACCTTCGCTCCCGGAGAGACGACCAAGACCGTATCGTTCACGACGACCGACGACACCAAGATCGAGCCAACCGAAATTTTCGTGTTTCAGATTGGCGGTTTAAATACCACTACCGAAGCCACCATTGACCCCAACACGCCGCCTGACGGAACTACCAGACTCATTCAGGGGGGTTGGTTCGTCCGCATTCGGGACAATGACCCTATGGTGACCCTTGCGGCCGGCACGTCTCCGGTGCCCGAAGGCACGGCGGCGAGCTTCACGGTGACCCGCAACGCATCACAGACAACAGCACTGACGGTGGACCTACAGGTATCGGAGAACACCACAGAAGGGCAAGCCTTCGTAGCGTCAAACAACAAAGGCAGCAAAGAGGTCATCATTCCCGCCAACCAGACCGCCGCAACCTACACCGTCAGTACGGTGGGGGATAACATTGACGAGCCAAGCGGCGCAGTGACGGTGCAGATCGCCGCCGGCACGGATTACTACGTGAGCGGCAGCGGGGGCACTGCCACGGTGACGGTGACCGATGATGACCCCACCACGGTGACGCTCACCACGCCGGACACGGAAGCCACCGAAGGCAGCAGCGACCG
>JAPPDO010000265.1 GCA_028821635.1 Ekhidna sp. | reverse complement strand
AGCGACTTTGTAGCTTCCGCCGATGAGGGCATGAAAACGGTGACCATCCCTGCGGGCTCCGGCAGCGTGGCCTACACCGTCGCCACTGTAAATGATGACAGCGACGAACCCGACGGCAGTGTCACGGTGACGATCATGGAGGGCAGCGGCTACACGGTAGGGAGCACTGCTTCGGCAACGGTCATGATCAATGATGACGATGAGGAGGCTCCGTTGGGGGCAGACGATGCGGCAGAAGCCGTCATCTTCCCCAACCCTTCGGGCCGCCATTTGGAGGTGCGCTCTCCGGTCGGAGGTACCTTCAAGATTCTGAGTCTCAGCGGCAAGCCGTTACTGGAAGGCACTACGAACACCCAAATGGACATAGCATCTCTACACAGCGGCCTGTACCTCGTGCAGTTGCCGGACGGGCACTTGTTGAAGTTTGTGAGGGAGTAGGGGAGGAGGTTTAAAGGATTTTTGTGTGCATCACTTTTTACTGCAAATCCACTGTATCTTAGTGATGCCCTTAACTCTTCTTTTCCCCTTAAATCCTAATGTAAAGCGGGTCAGCCTAAGAAGAGGACTCGGCAGTGTAGGTTATTTCAGAATCCATGGTAAGGTTCATTTTAGCTAAATCTGTTTCAAGGTCCTTGATAAGCCTGTTTAGTGTATTTTTTAGCTTTCCTACTGCTGCTTTTTTGTCAAGGCTCCCTTCAAAGACATGGTCCTTTTCTGAGGGCGACAACAGCCCGTCAAATGAGGAGGTACTCGTGCATATATCATTAAGCTTTTCTTCAGTTTTGGGAAGCAGTGTAAGCAAATATTTGGGGTCGGTTCGGAGTGCAGCATCAGACAAACTGTAAACGATTGCATTGATTTCAGAGTCTTCAAGATCAATGCCATCTTCACTGTCCGTTCGCAGTGTTTTGAGCAGTCGTGAAATATTTTTTAGGTTTCCTCCAACCTTCTGATCTTTTGCATTGATCCTGGCAATATTTAAAAATGGAAGGTACTTTTTAACTTTTTTATGTTTAAAATCAAATTCTGCGATGCCTCTATAGATTTCATTTTTTGTTTTTTTATACGCTGCACTATCTACCCAAACGGATGGTAAAATACTGATTTCACAGGTCGGCTTTAACGCAGTGATCCTAATCCTTGTCCCGTCGCTGTATTGCAGTGACTTAAAAGAAAGGTCCCCTTGTAGGATATCCATCAGTTCCATCGCCAGCGTTTGGATTTCTTTGTGAGGCTTATCCGCGATGTCCTTCGTAATAACAATGATTTCTACATCGCCGTACAAAACAATATTTGAATATGTCCTTAATTCACCCTGATAGCGATAATCGACGTAAAAGCCTCTCCGCTTCAATTCTTTAGCTATCTTCTCATGAATCCTTCTCGAAACGGCGTACACTTTGTAAGCATACGACGGATCAATTTCCAACATCGACTCAAACGTGTACTTGATGCAATCCGAATAACTGGAATTATGAAAGGCTTCTGAGAGTACGGACTCTTTTAAAGCCTCATCATAACGGCGAATTTTAAGGTTTTCAATTTTTTGACTGTAATTGTTATCCATTTCAAGCGCAAAATAATGAATTCCATAGATAAGAATTGTATTTTAAGAAGATTATCTCACAATCTAAGCTTTAAATCTTCTGTCTTAATCACTCAGCCCCCTCTCTCATGCGTGCAAATAACAACATTTAGTTATTTCAGAGTAAATCATGTGAAAATAATAAGTTAAATTTTCTTTTTTAATTTCGGGTATGAGATATTCTAAAGTAATAGCAGATTGCTTCTTGACTCATAGTGACGAGAAGGCCTTATCGCTTAACAATAAGATTAAAAATGAGCTAGATTTGCATTTCATTTTAAAAAGACAGATAAGTTGTTGTAAACAAAAAGATTTATGTCAGTAAAAATCAGATTAGCGCGTCGAGGGCGCAAAAAACTAGCCATGTATGATGTTGTGGTCGCTGACAGCAGGGCACCACGAGATGGCCGCTTCATAGAAAAGATTGGCACCTACAATCCTAATACAGACCCGGCTTCGATTGCTATTAATGGCGATAGGGCATTTGACTGGATGATGAAGGGGGCGCAGCCTACTGATACGGTGCGAGCGATGCTTTCTTACAAAGGATTGATGTATAAAAAACACCTACAAATCGGAGTCAATAAAGGTGCTATTACACAAGAAGAGGCGAATAAAAAATTAGAAGCCTGGCTGAGAAATCAAGAATCTAAGGTTCAGGGGAAAGTAGATACACTCGCAAAAGCAAAAGCAGATAAGAAAAAAACGGCACTTGAAGCAGAGAGGGTCGTAAGTAATACAAGGGCTGAGGAGTTAAAGAAGAGGTCACAAGCGGCTGAGGCTGCTCTGGTCAAAGAGATTAAAGAGGAATC
The DNA here is from genome assembly GCA_028821635.1 of Ekhidna sp. Classification (GTDB taxonomy): domain Bacteria; phylum Bacteroidota; class Bacteroidia; order Cytophagales; family Cyclobacteriaceae; genus Ekhidna. Next base: position 5,536 of record JAPPDO010000265.1, on the reverse strand, counting down.
TGCCGAAGGAGATGAGGACGTGGCTGAAGATGTTGCAGAAATAGAAGAAGCTCAGGCCGCAGAGAAGGCTTCACCACAAGCAACGGAGACTACCGTTAAAGATTCGGAGACCAAAGCAGCAGAAGAGGCTCCTATTGAAGAACCGAAAGCTGAGGCGGCAAAAGAGGAAAAAAAGAAAGAAGGTTAATCCGCTATGCGGCAGGATGATTGCTACCGGCTAGGGAAAGTAATCAAACCTCATGGGATCAAAGGGAAGATCAAGATTTTACTGGAGGTGGATCGTCCTGATGAATATCAAAATTTAGCATCTGTTTTTCTTCAACAGAAAGAAAAATTGGTTCCCTTTTTTGTTGAATCCATTCAGATCAATTCCAACATAGCATTGACAAAGCTTGAAGACATTGACTCGATTGAAACGGCTATCGAACTGGTGAAATCGGAAATTTACCTGCCGCTATCCTTATTGCCAAAACTTCTTGAGAGTGAATATTATTTTCATGATTTGGTAGACTGTGAAGTCTTTGAAAATAATCAAAAAATTGGAACAGTAAAAGAGGTCATTAATTTAAACGGGAATGATCTTTTAAGTATGGATCACAACGGAAAAGAAGTGTTGATCCCGATTAATGATGAAATTTTGCCTCGAGTCTCAATCAAGGAGAAGCGTCTTGAAGTTATGCTGCCGGAAGGTCTCCTAACCCTATAGGACATGAAAATTGATATTATTACCTGCTTGCCCAATCTGTTTGAAGGGCCAATGACCCAAAGTATCATTAGGCGATCTATGGATAAAGGCTTAGTTGAATTAAAAATCCATGACTTACGGGATTATGCTGCCAACAAACACAAACATGTGGATGACTACGCATTTGGCGGTGGAGCGGGAATGGTTCTCATGCTTGAGCCAATTGATAAATGTATTTCAAACCTCAAATCGAAAAGAGACTATGATGAAGTCATTTATCTGACTCCGGACGGCACTACCTACAATCAGTCAATCGCAAATCAGCTTTCCCTGCAAAAGAATCTCATACTTATATGTGGTCACTACAAAGGAGTGGATCAACGGGTGCGCGACCATCTCATAACGAAAGAAATCAGTATCGGTGATTATGTGCTTTCAGGAGGTGAACTTGCTGCAATGGTGTTGGCAGATTCACTCATAAGACTAGTCCCCGGAGTGCTTAATAACGAAACCTCTGCTTTATCGGATTCTTTTCAAGACAACTTACTAGCTCCCCCCATCTATACCCGGCCCTCAGAATACAAAGGATGGAAAGTCCCCGAGGTGCTGTCATCAGGCCACGAAGCTAATATTGAAGCCTGGAGGTATGAGCAGGCACTGAAAAAGACTGAGAAAAGAAGACCTGACTTATTAAAATAATCAGGTTAGATTCTTTAATGCCAATCACATTTTCTACATTTGCAGTCCTTTTTAAAAAACGCTATAATTAAAAGAGCAAAAGATGAGCACAGAATTACTTAAAGTAGTAGAGGAGGAATACAAAGAAACAAGAGCAAATTACCCTTCCTTCGCTCCCGGTGATACGATCAATGTTCACTACAAAATCAAAGAAGGGAATAAAGAGCGTGTGCAACAATTTCAAGGAACAGTGCTCGCCATCAACAACAAAAATACCAATGGAGAGTCCTTTATTGTGAGAAAAGTCTCCGGAGGCATTGCGGTAGAAAGAATATTCCCCATTCTTACGCCGAACATAGAGAAAATAGAAGTGCTGAGAAGAGGTAAAGTGAGACGAGCCAAGCTCTACTACCTGAGAGGTAGAAAAGGAAAAGCAACAAGAATCAAAGAGAAACTCAGAAAATAACCTCATGAATCCTCTCCCGCATCAGCGGATTTTTTACTTGTGCCGCTCCGGGTAATATTCGAGAGATGGAACTGTATTTTCATAAGTATCAGGGAACCGGCAACGACTTCATCCTCATTGATGATCGATCACTTGAATTCCCTGCCTCAGTAGAACTAATCAAAAACCTTTGTGATAGAAAATTTGGCATCGGAGCTGACGGATTAATACTCATTCAAAATCACAAGGAGTTAGCCTATAAAATGATCTACTTTAATCCGGATGGCTCCCAAAGCCTTTGCGGGAATGGATCAAGGTGTGGCTTTGCTTTTGCGAGAGATCTCAAGCTGGCAGATAAGAAAGCCGCATTTGAAACTACGGATGGAGTTCACAAAATAAAATTGGAGGGCGGACTCATACACTTACAGTTATTTGACATCTCCGGCGCAAAAAAGCTATCGGCGAAAGCGTGGTACTTGAACACGGGCTCCCCTCATCATATTCTACTTTCAGAGGAATTGAACAAATTAGATGTCAGGGCTTTAGGCGGTCAGATTCGTTATTCTAAATCATATTCCAGTCAAAACGGCACTAATGTAAACTTCGCACAACTCCTGCCGAATAAGGTGAAAATCAGAACCTATGAAAGAGGTGTAGAGAATGAAACGTTAAGTTGTGGCACCGGAGCGACAGCCGTCGGACTACTTGCCGGAAGATTAGGCTACAAGAGCCCTGTTACCGTTGAAACTAAGGGAGGTGAATTGAGGGTTTTTTTTGAAAAAGACAATGATAAATTCACCAATATATGGTTAGCAGGACCTGTTGAGAAAGTATTCTCCGGAAGCATAATTATCTGAACCTTCTTAGAATAAACCGATTAAATTTAAGGCTGTATTAAGCATCAAAGTTTAATTTATTATATTATCATAAATCAATGTTAGACGCGTTTACGAAGGGAATTGCCAAACTGTTTGGTGGTACGAAGACCGAAAAAGACCTCAAAGCGATTGCTCCATACGTTGGTATGATCAACACTGAATACGAAAAACTAAAAAGCATCTCGGATGACGATCTTAGAGGAAAGACACAAGAACTTAAAGGCGTTATCAAAGACCACCTAACACTGATTGATGACCAGATAAAAACACTAAACAAGCAAATAGAAGAAAATCCGGAGTTAGATGTAAACCAAAAAGAGGACATTTTCTCTCAAATGGATAAACTGGAAGATGAGAGAGATAGTGCATTGGAAAAGGTGTTGCTTGAAGTGTTGCCTCAGGCTTTTGCAGTGATGAAGGAAACCTCAAGGAGACTTGCTGAAAATGAAAAATTAGTAGTCAAGGCCTCAGACTACGACAGGGAAATTGCAGCGAAAAAATCTAACGTCGAAATAAAGGGAACGAACGCAATCTGGCACAACAGATGGCAAGCCGCGGGAAACAACGTAATCTGGAACATGGTTCACTACGATGTGCAACTCATCGGTGGAGTTGTTTTACATCAGGGTAAGATTGCGGAGATGGCCACCGGAGAGGGTAAAACCCTGGTAGCAACGCTCCCCGCATATTTGAATGCCCTAGCGGAGCGCGGCGTGCACATTGTGACGGTGAATGATTATTTGGCACGAAGAGATGCAGAATGGAATGCTCCACTATTTGAATTCCATCAACTACGAATTGATTGTATAGATAACTATCAGCCCAACTCTCTAGAGAGAAGAAACGCCTATCAGGCAGACATCACTTACGGGACTAACAATGAATTTGGATTTGATTACCTGAGAGACAACATGTCAAGGAGTCCGGATGAATTGGTACAGAAAAAACATCACTACGCAATGGTAGATGAGGTAGACTCAGTGCTTGTTGATGATGCCAGAACTCCATTGATCATCTCCGGTCCTATACCAAAAGGAGATGAGCATGAATTTCAAGACCTAAAACCAAGAATTCAACGTTTAGTAGATGCTCAAAAAAAATTAGTCGGAGATTACCTTAATGAAGCAAAGAAACTCATAAAAGAAGATAATGAGACGGACGCGGGTCTCCCGCTTTTTAGGGCATTTCGGGGCCTTCCCAAATACAAGCCGTTGATAAAATTTCAGAGTGAGACCGGAATAAAACAAATACTACAGAAAACAGAAAACATTTATCTGGCAGACAATCAAAAGAAAATGCCAGAGGCTGACGAGCCGCTCTACTTCACGATAGATGAGAAAATGAATAGCATTGATCTTACTGAGAAAGGCATTGACCTGATCACCAAAGATGGCGAAGATACTGAATTCTTCATCCTGCCGGACATAGGCACCGAGATTGCCCGATTAGAGAAAGATGATACCTTAGCAGAGAAGGAAATGCTGCTGAAAAAAGAGCAAATCATAAGGGACTATAATGTGAAGGGCCAACGAATCCACTCTGTCAATCAACTACTCAAGGCATACTGTATGTATGAGAAAGATACCGAATATGTAGTAATGGATGGCAAAGTAAAGATCGTTGATGAGCAAACCGGCCGTATCATGGAAGGCCGAAGGTATTCGGACGGGTTACATCAGGCCATAGAGGCTAAAGAGCATGTGAAAGTCGAAGATGCCACACAGACTTACGCTACTATCACACTCCAGAATTACTTCCGTATGTACCACAAACTTGCCGGCATGACAGGCACCGCAGAAACCGAAGCAGGAGAGTTCTGGGACATTTATAAACTAGATGTGGTTGTAATTCCAACTAACCGACCGATCACAAGAAAAGATGAGCATGATAAGGTATATAAAACCATGCGGGAAAAGTTCAACGCAGTAGCTGAGGAGGTAGCAGAATTAACCAAACAGGGAAGGCCCGTGCTTGTTGGAACTACCTCTGTTGAAATCTCCGAGATTTTAAGCCGAATGCTCAAAATTAGAAACATCAAACACCAGGTACTTAATGCAAAACAACATGCCAAAGAGGCAGATATTGTAGCAGAAGCAGGAAAGCCCGGCACGGTAACGATTGCCACCAACATGGCCGGACGCGGGACGGATATTAAACTTACTCCCGAAGTAAAGGAAGCCGGCGGATTAGCAATTATCGGTACTGAAAGGCACGAGTCGAGAAGAGTTGACAGGCAGTTAAGAGGTCGCTCCGGAAGACAGGGAGACCCTGGTTCATCACAGTTTTATGTATCTCTGGAAGACAACCTGATGCGTCTTTTTATGTCGGATCGTGTGGCTAAGATCATGGATAGACTAGGGCTTCAGGAAGGGGAAGTGATTCAGCATTCCATGATTACCAAATCAATAGAGCGGGCACAAAAAAAAGTAGAGGAGAACAACTTTGCCATTCGTAAAAACCTTCTCGAGTATGATGATGTAATGAATAGCCAGCGAGAGGTAATTTATAAAAGAAGGAAGAATGCGTTGTATGGAGATCGACTTGAACTGGATATTCTAAATATGATTTATGAAACCTGTGAAGACATTGTTTTCAATGCAAAAGGAACAAACGATCTGGACAGTTTCAAGTTGAGCACGATTTCAACCTTAGGGCTGGATTCTCCTATCACGCAGGAGCAGCTTGAAAAGACCGAAGAAGCCAAACTGGCAGAAAATCTTTACGATGAAGCGTTAAAAAATTACAATCAAAAGAACCAGTTGATAAATAGCAGAGCACTTCCAATTTTGAAGCAGCTTGATCTTACACGAGGTGCTACGCTTGAAAATATCCTTATCCCTTTCACGGATG
>JAPPDO010000187.1 GCA_028821635.1 Ekhidna sp. | reverse complement strand
TGCGATGCGTCGTCGGGAATTGTTTATGGGCAAAAAGGCAAGGGGGGGGGGAGTAGTACTAAAATACTTTACCTGACTCGTTGTGTATTTTAAACGATACTAATTTTAATGTTATTGATGTTTCTATTATAGATATACCTGTTAAATGTATGGAATGACGGTTAAGGCAGTTATTTTTGACAATATTCTTGTTTTAAAACCGTCAAGAGACTTTGCATCGTTGCGTTGTATCATAAACTGGTCGCAAAGTTATGAGAACAATGTTTCGATACGTTTTCTGGCTTTTCTAAACATCAAGGGCTGTTTTTTGTAGTTATACTGGTGGTTCTCATCGGTATATTCAGCTTGATATTACATTTCTGAAAAAGGTTGAGTTGAACGTTTGCCGATAAATAGCCTTTATCTCCAATGAGTTTACAATCTCTTAGTTGCGTTTTTATACCTTTTAGGTAATGTAGGTCGTGCACGGAGGCTGGTGAGAGGCCAATACTTTGAAAAATGCCATTTATTGAGCACACAGCGTGCAACTTGGTTGTGGAACCAAAGCCGTTACCCGTACCGAGTGCTCAAAAGAGGGACTTATTAGTTTATTTCTTAATCTTTCGTATCTTTGCACTGATTTAAGTTTTCATAGATTAAAATGGTTTAAGGATTAATTAATGGAGAAGCCCCTGCAATGGGGCTTTTCTTTTTTATCTCCTCTGTGGGTGTAGTTTGTAATCCGGCGTGGATGGCTACACCTTAATATTCTATTTTGTTTACTTCATCTCCAAAATATATTAAAGCGTAGATACAATCTACGCTTAGGCTAGGGTGACTTATTAGTTTATTTCTTAATCTTTCGTATCTTTGCACTGATTTAAGTTTTCATAGATTAAAATGGTTTAAGGATTAATTAATGGAGAAGCCCCTGCAATGGGGCTTTTCTTTTTTTATCTCCTCTGTGGGTGTAGTTTGTAATCCGGCTTGGAACGTCCGGATGGTTGTGCCTTCATGTCATATTATGTTTATAACTTACCGGATGGTATTATGGTGATTTCTTTGACTATCTTACTAATAAAATTAATATGATATGCCTACAATTTCAATGTTTTACGGTATAATAGTGAGAATGTATTACGCTCCCAAAGAACATCATCCACCACATGTCCATGTCTATTATCAAAGCCATACTGCATTGTTTGAAATTGAAAGCGGCGAAGTCTTAAAAGGTAAGCTCCCTAAAAAACAAACTCGAATGGTACAGGCATGGACGGAGATTCACAGAGAGGAGTTATTGGCAGATTGGGCACTATGCCAAAACCAAGAACAACCCTTTAAAATAGAACCTTTAAGATAAACGTATGGATTATGCAATAATCTCCGTAAAGGCTTTAGACAATTATACTCTTCTACTAACTTTCAAGACAGGTGAAAGAAAAATTTATGATATGAAGCCACACCTTGACGGAGGAGTTTTTGAGGCATTGAAAGATGAGGATCTTTTCAGAAAGGTACGAGTGAGCTTTGATACTGTTGAGTGGGAAAATGGAGCCGATTTTGACCCCGAAGTATTATACCAAGATAGCCGGCTGGAAAAGTGGCCGGATCAGCAAGAAAATAACTGAAGAAGCCCTCTCTAGTTTTAGTTTGTAATCCGGCGTGGAAGGCTGCGCTTTACTATCGCATCTTCTTTGTGGTCTTTGTGCCAAACTTTGTGTCCTTTGTGGTGAGAAAGAACGCTTGTTTCAGACAGTGCCGGAACTAACTAAATGGTAATTTAACCACAGAGCACACAAAGAAGCCACAGAGGTCACAGAGAGCGGAGCAATACAAGCACTTTGTAAACTTTGTGGTAAGAATATTTTCTGACGGCAATTACTTTTTTACCAATTCATTCTATTTTGCACATAAGATTAAGATTTACATTTTATTATTTGTTATTTAAAACATAGCGGCTGAATGTGATGTTAAGGTTTTAATCGTGAGTGAAAAAGAAGTCATACAAGAAAGAATCCGTGAGAAGCAACAAATGCTTAGAGCGGGGCGTATGATGACTAAACTGTTCATTGCCACGAGTTCACTTTTATTTTTGACCTTTTTCCTTGTGTGGCTGTATCAGCGTTTACCGGATGTCTCAGTTCCTGCGATTTACGAGACAGCTACCTGGTTTATATTGATGAGCAGTGCTTTGATTATTATGAGTCAAATAAAAATTCGGGAAGATGACATCAAGCGAGCACTTCGATTTACTTTTTTCGGTCTTGTTTTTGGCTTGTTTTTTTTGATGCTTCAGTTTATTGGGTGGAGCGAGTTTTTAGCATCAAACATGACTTACCGGAATATTTTGTTTCCTTTTTCACTGGTGCACTTTCTTCATGTATTGATAGGTATTATCTTACTATTCACGGTTTTTTTCAAAATGAGGTCGTACAAAGTGCATTCCCGATCGAAGAACTATGCTTTTAATGTATTCATTTTCTGGCATTTTCTGGGTGCAATTTGGCTGCTGTTTATTGGCACAACTTTATAAATGCTTATATTTACAATCTATAAATTCTAAAAATCGTGTTTAAAACCAGTCAACTTTTATTGATTTTATTGCTGATGGCCTGCTCGGCTGCTTCACCTTCCGATAATTCCGAAATTTTGCCGGCAGAATTACCGCTTCATTCCGAGAGTGGATTGAGATTAGAAGACATCAAGCTGCCTGAAGGCTTTAAGATTGATGTCTATGCACGAGTAAACAATGCCAGATCGCTTGCGCTAACCCCTGACGGCACATTGTTCGTGGGGAATAGAGGGGGAGGTAAAGTTTATGCTTTAAAAGACACCGATGGAGACTGGAAAGCAGATAAGCGATATGTAATTGCTGAGGCTTTGAGAATGCCAAACGGTCTTGCGTATAAAGACGGCTCGTTGTACGTCGCTGAAGTATCGAAACTTTGGCGTTTTGATGATATTGAGAAGAATCTTTCCGGTTCTCCACAACCTGTCTTGATTTACGACGACTATCCCAAAGACGGCCACCATGGATGGAAATATATTGCTTTTGGCCCTGACGGAAAACTATATGTTCCCATAGGTGCGCCCTGCAATATTTGTGAGAGCAAAAACGAATTGTATGCTAGCATTACACGAATGAATCCGGACGGCTCCGACAGGGAAGTGTATGTACATGGCGTAAGAAATACGGTTGGATTTACGTGGCATCCGCAGACAGGTGAAATGTGGTTTACAGACAATGGAAGAGACTGGCTGGGAAATGATGAGCCGCCGTGCGAACTAAACAGAGTCACAAAAGCGGGACAGCATTTTGGCTATCCGTATTGCCACGGTGGTTATTTCAAAGATCCTGAGTTTGGTGAAAAATACCCCTGCACGGATTTTGTGAAACCGGCTCAAAATTTAGGACCTCATGTTGCACCGCTCGGCATTAAGTTTTGCACCAGCGATGCTTTCCCTGAAGAATATAAATTAAGAGCCTTCATTGCAGAACATGGCTCATGGAACAGGGATCAGGAAGTAGGGCACACGGGTCATAAAGTAGTGATGGTAAGCGAAGAGGATGGTCTCGGCACCGCTTACGAGGATTTTGCCACAGGCTTTCTTGATGAGGTTACCAATAAGGCATGGGCACGTCCTGTTGATCTTGTGTTTGCTTCGGACGGCTCTATGCTGCTCTCCGATGACTTAGCCGGAACAGTCTTCAGGATTTGGTATAGCGGATAGGGCCGGAGAGGGGAGTTCATTCATTCCCATAACATTTCTTTTGTGTAGCCCTTTTCCGGAGCGGTAAAGAAGCTGCCATCAATAATTCTTGTATGTTCGTCTAACGCTGCAATCTGTGCCATTTCACTTTCTGACAGCACGATTTTCTGTGCTTCAAAATTCTCCTTCAATCTTTTTGGATTCGTGGATTTCGGGATTACTGATATGCCTCTTTGCAATGCCCACGCAATTAATATCTGGGCCGGAGAGGCTTCATGAACGGCGGCTATCCTTTTTATGGTTTTGTTCTCAAGAGGAGCCGGCTCTCCATCCTTCTTCATGCTCTCAGGCCTGTCTATTGAGCCGAGAGGAGAGTAGGCTGTCACGTGGATTCCATTGTTTTTGCAGAAATCAATTAATTCCTGTTGTTGAAGATAGGGATGAAGCTCAATCTGGTTCATTTCAGGTTTTTGATTCCCAAGATCAACGAGCCGTTGTAGTTTTGTGATACTGAAGTTTGACACACCAATATGCTTTGTTAATGCTTCTTTTTGAAGTTTCTGCATCGCTGACCAGGTTTCTTCCAGCGTTACTTCGCCCAGCGAAAGATACTCTTCCGTATTTACCGGAAATGTAATATCCTTACGGAAAGCTACCGGCCAGTGAACTAGGTATAAGTCAATATAACTAAGTTTTAAGTCAGAAAGTGTCTTTTCAATAGCGGGCCTGACATCCTCTTTTTTATGTGCATTATTCCAGAGTTTTGATGTAATCCGGAGATCTTCCCGAGTTACGATCCCGTCTTTGATACATTCCCGAAGGCCCTCACCAACCTCATTTTCATTTTGATAAATAGCAGCACAGTCAATATGACGGTATCCTAATTTTATGGCTTCTATAATAGCCTTCTTTACTTCTCCGGGGGCTGACTTCCATGTACCAAGCCCGAAGGCCGGCATGTGATCTCCATTTGCATAAATAAGTGACTTCATCAATTTTAATTATTTGGAATAAAACCTGATTAACCGTTTAAGCGTTCCGTTCGATGATTACTTTCTTCTCTTTTTTCGTTTGTTGTAATATTGATAAACGGTATTGACAAAAGTAAGGATAATCCCCACCCCTATAATGGTGTAAATGATGGTGAAAATCTTGCCTGCATCCGTTTTTGGAGCAAAATCACCGAATCCGATGGTTGTGAGGGTGATAAAGGAGAAATAGAAAGCATCAAGCCATTTCCATCCTTCAACATAGTGATAAACTATCGTCCCTAATACCAAAATGATGGCAGTAGTGAGTAGCAAGTTTCTGTATTCTTTATCTCTGCAAAAGGATTTTATTGTATCAAAAAGGATCATGAAATGAAATTAATAACTTTCGTTCGATAACTTTTCTCCCATTTCATAGATCAATTTCTCTTTTAGGTTTCCTTCTTTATCAAAGAATTTCCAGAGACCATTTCTTTTATTTTGAACATACTTCCCTTCGTATTTGATCTTCCCATTTTTGTAATATTTGGCGAAAGGTCCGTGAAGTTTGTCAAGTTTATGGGTTTTGGAGACGCAGACAGTGCCATCTAAAGAGTATTCAAAGGCCTCCCCTGATTTTCTACCTTGCAAGTAATGGGTTTTCGTGATTTTCTTTCCCTTGTCATATTCTGTTTTGATTCCTTCCAACTTTCCTTTCCGATAGTTTTCAGTCCGTTTTAGGTCGCCGTTATCGTCCCAAATGGTCCAGGTTCCATCAGGGAGGTTATTTTTTAGAAATTTTTGAGATATTAACCCTCCTCTTACTGAAAAGTCTCTGATGGCAACATCCTGACCATCACTTGAGTAGTTTGATTCGGTCTTGATTTGTCCACTATCATAATATTCCAGATTCTTTCCGCTTTGATATCCGTCTTTGTAGCTGAACTTATTTTTAATGGAACCGTCCGAGTAATAAGACAGGAAATCACCCTGAAGTCCCCCCTTTTCGTAGATACCTGTGGACTTAAGCTGGCCATTTGTATAATAAGTTTTAAGTGTGCCTGATTTCTTTCCTCTCTCGTTCAGAATTTCCATCTCTAATTGACCGGTTGAGTAATAAGTTTTATACAAGCCATTTAATAATCCATTTACGTACTCGGCTTCTAATTTGAGGTTTCCATTTTCATGATAGTGCTTCGTCCATCCGTTCGGTTTTCCATTTTTGTAGGTGACTTCTTCTTTCACATTTCCATTTTCATAGTAATCCAATACTGCCCCGTTGGGCAGGCCATTTTTGAAAGTGGTTGTGCTTTTTGTCCTACCTTCTTGATCAAATAATTTTATCTCTCCTACTAACGTGTCATTTTCAAAGACAGCTTCTTGTATGATTGTTCCGTTAATTGCATAAATCCGGGCGATTCCTTGTCTGAGGTTATTTTTATAATCTGTAATTCTTTGCAGCGACCCGTCTGCATAATAGTTTTTGAAGGTGCCATTTCTTCTTCCTCTTTCAAAAAAACCGGTAACTATTACGTTGCCCATCAAATCATACATTTTGTATTCACCGTCCACTTTAGAAGAATCATTATTTAATATTTGGTATTCTTCTTTTAGCTGTCCTTTTTCGTAGTAGGTAGTTACTTTTTGAGGTTCCTGCGATTGCAAACAAAGCATTGGAAGTAAAGTAATGATCAAAAAGTAGCTTCTTAGGTTCATACTTATTGAGATGATGAAGATAAAGTTATAAACGGTAGAGAACCATAACAAAAAGATTAGAAGATAATTTTATAGTTTTTCAATGACAATAGCTGAGGCACCGCCGCCGCCATTACATATTCCGGCACAACCTATTTTCCCGTCTTTTTGGTTAAGAACTGAAATCAACGTGGTGATAATTCTTGCTCCGGAAGCACCCAGAGGATGGCCAAGGGCTACGGCTCCACCATTAACATTTAATCTTTCAATATTCAGCCCCAATTTCTCTTGATTTGCAAGTGCTACGGCTGAGAATGCTTCATTTATTTCCCAGTAATCAACTTCTGATTGATCTACTCCGGCGTGTTCAAGGGCTTTTGGGATTGCCAGGGAGGGGGCAGTTGTAAACCAAAGTGCTTTTTGCGCTGCATCTCCAAAACCCCTGATTTTAGCTAAAAGCGTGAGTCCTAACCCCTCCGCCTTTTCTTTGCTCACCAATATGAGGGCTGAGGCACCGTCATTGGTCGTGGACGCATTTGCTGCGGTTACCGTTCCTTCTCTGTCGAAAACGGGCCTCAGTGTGAAAATTTTATCAAAGTTTACGTTTCTAAACTCCTCATCCTCGTCCATAATTATTGGGCTGCCTTTTCTTTGGGGGATTTCTACCGGTACAATCTCATCTTTGAAAGATCCTGACTCAGTTGCTTCAGTTGCTCTTTTATAAGACCGGACAGCATATTCGTCCTGAGCTTCTCTTGATATGTTCATTTCTTTGGCAGTATTTTCAGCACAGTTGCCCATTGGGAATTCATTATACACTTCCCAAAGTCCATCGTGCATGAGTCCGTCCACCATTTGGCCGTGACCATATTTATAGCCGAATCTTGCTTTTGGTAGGTAGAAGGGCACGTTGCTCATGCTTTCCATTCCTCCTGCTAAAACAACATCGTTGATGCCGAGCATGATGGATTGGGCTCCCAGCATCACAGATTTCATTCCCGAGGAGCATACTTTATTTATGGTAGTGCAGGGAACATTTTCACCAACCGCTGCGCCAAGTGCGGCCTGACGTGCCGGGGCTTGTCCAAGATTTGCGGAGAGCACGTTGCCCATAAAGACTTCCTGAATTTCCTTCTCGTTTATGCCTGCCTTTTTTAAGGCTCCTTTTATGGCGAGTGTTCCTAATTGAGTGGCCGAAAAACCAGCTAATTTTCCTCCGAAACTGCCAATCGGTGTTCTGACTGCCGATGCGATGTAAACTTCTTTCATTTTATAAATTTAATAGATTTTTATATTTTTTGATAAGGAAGATTCCTGATATTTTGTTATATTTATATTGTAAAGCGCAGATTAAGTATAGTGATAAATTACCAATCAGGTTTTCCACTTGGTGGACGTTTGGTTGCTTTTCTTTTTTGATTTTGTAAATATTTGATCTCACTCTGACGCATGGCTTCAAGAAGCTGACGTGCTTTTTCTTCGCTGATGCCCATTTCCTCTAGTTTATCCCTTATCATCTGCTCTTGTGAATTTTCTTGTTGCTGCTCCTCCTGTTCCCCTTTTTTTTGCTCTTGCTCTTCTTTGTTTTGCTGCTGTTCCT
>JAPPDO010000176.1 GCA_028821635.1 Ekhidna sp. | reverse complement strand
AAGCAAACCCAGAAAGACACCCCTCTTAATATTTTTTTTCCCCCCCCCCCCCCCCCCGCAATAATCATGCCTTTAGGGCGTTAGTATTTTGTATGTTTTATTAGCCGCTGGTTTCGCACCCAATGCTTTTACGCAGTCCATTCACACCATCTTCTTCAGTATTACGTCCGCATCGGAGAAGGAAGACAACTCTTGAGAGACCTTGTAAGACCTAACGGATAAATGGCCCCAAACATACATGCAAACCTCTTTATTACGGCTTTGCTATCCTAGTACTGCTATGCATAATAGTGATTTTCAGTTAACTTCATTTTTACAGGCCCTTCCTTTGAACGGTATTCATTAGGTGATAATTGTCGTGATTTTACTTTCTCAACAGGTAATACAAGCTTTCGTTACTGTGACAAGTGTATTTATTAGGCCGAGGTATTGTGTAAAGGATGGAATAATTACCAATATTTCTGGCTAGCATTATTTTTAAAATCTTCGCCTGAATTTCTGTTTATAAATTTAACAAGATTAGTAAATAAAAAGTCCACTGCGATGGGGAAAATTAAATTTACTTTTTTCATAAAATCTGAATTTTGAAAAATTACGGCTTCAAAGAGTGTGAATAAATCCATGTTATAATATCAAATGCAACTATAAAATAAAAACAAGTGCTTAGCGTATTCTGTTTATTCAATGTATATTTGCAACAATAAAACAAAAAGTAAAGTGTTTTTTGGTTGCATTTAGCAAGCCGCTTACACTGCCAAATTTTGAATATAATTAAATCTATAAATATTTCATGATTATGAGAAAGTTAATGTTAACATGTTTTTTATTTTACTCGGCTTTTTCTTGTGAGGAAAATGAACAAGTAGAAAGTTTGAAAGATGATGATAGTTTGAATTATGCTTCTATCTCAAAGGCATTGAAAAAGAATCTTGATGACCTTGGAGAAGGTATGCGAAAACAAAACAAATCGTTCAACAATGAATCAGATTTACAAAATGTGAGTTCACTGGTATTCTTTCATGACAAAGACTCGAAAGTAGCCTTCCAAAATAACTTTGAAAGGGCATTGTTGTATACAGATAACAATAATGTGAAAGCCAGACAACAGCCGAATATATTGATAGTTTCTCAATATGAGTATGAAAAATTAATCCAAGTGGATTTATTGTGGAAGCAGAGTCGGAAAGCATCAGACTATGTAGCAGGGCTAAAAAATCTCTTACAAGACATTGAAGATAGTGATGATAGTCATAAATTTCCCGAGTTGACTCTGTTTGTTATCTCTCAAATCGTGGCTCACGAATTTATAGGAGACAATCTTGATTTATTTGGGTTAGCCAATATCAAAGGCCGTGAAGGTAGCTGGTGGGGCACTTGGGGGAAATGTATCGCAGGAATTGTAGGGGGAGCTGGTTCCTTAGGACTAACAGGCCTTTTGGGAGGTTCTGCAATTGGAACTGTTTCTCTTCCTGTCATCGGGACTGCTTCTGGAGCACTGGTAGGAGGAGTTGGCGGAATTATTTTTGGTGGAATAGCTGGATCAATAGGCGGGGGATGCTGGGATCCAAAAAGCACAAGTAGTTGCAGAAGTGATTGTCCGGTACAATATATAGAGCGATGCTCAAAAGAAGATAACACAGAAGATTCGTGTATTGAAGAAGAGGATAGTTACAGAGAAGGAGTCTCAGTAGATGATGCTTATCCATTGTTTGATTTAAGCAGTGAATATTTCTAAAATGCTACTAAATAAGTTAAAAGAATTTCTTGAAAAAAAGTTAGGATCATATTATTTACCTGTTATAATAGCAGTAAATTTATTAATGCTTTTTTGGAGTGGTTCAGTAATGGTAGCAGCGGTGGCAGCATTACATAATGGAAATATCAAGATATGGGGAGTGTATTCCGGTATTATCGCTTTTTCAGGACTTTTGGTAATGAACACATTATTTCTATGCACATTAGCAATCAAAAAAAGGTTCTATTTACAAAAAAAAACAGAAAGAAAGTGATAGATAGACTCTATATGATCGTTACTTTCTTTTTTAGTCATTAAGTTCAATTGACTACTGCAATGAAATAACTTGAATATTTCAAAATTAGAGATTAATGATTTAAGAGTGAAATGTTTTATATTTAAATAGTTTTATTTTAAATGTAAAATCTATAATTTTATTAATGATGTCAATAATTGATTTAATTTTATCAAGAACTAATTCTTAAATAAAACTTTTATTGCATCAGCGTATCAATTTTTGCATGAAGATATTATTTGCACATTTTTATATCTTCTCTCGCTTTGGTATTTTGATACTTGTTTATATTAACTCATTTTAGTGCGGGACACATACAAAAATAATCACTGAATTGGCATTTGTTGAAGTTTGTGAGGGAGTAGATGAAGACCAGTATTAGAAACCTTGCAGGTCTAAGAGATCTGCAAGGTTTTATCACGATTTTAACCACCCCCCACCCCACCTCATTTATTCACTCACACACGTTGTGCGGGGAACGTTGGTATTTTAAGAGGCGATTAGCGAGTTTTTTAGTTAAAACAAATAAATTAAATTGTAGCTTTAACAAAAAGACTAAACCTTACATGAAAATACTACTTATTCCATCTTTCTCATCGGACGAGTTGCTCTTATCCACCCCAATAATAAGGGTATTAAAAAATCAAATGGATGTGGAGATTCATCTGATAACTAAAAAAGATTTTAAGTCATTATTTCAGGAAAATGAATACATAGCTAATGTTTATTCACTGGAAGAAATGAGCAAGGCCAACTCTTCTTACGATATTGTCATTGACCTTCAAAATGATCGTCAAACGAGAAAGATTGGGAAAAGGCTGGCAAACAGGCAGTATTCTTTTAAGCATAATAAACTTCATGAGTGGCTTTTTACCCGATTCAGAATAAATCGGTTACAAAAAACTCATTTAACAGACAGGTATTTTGAATTATTACGCCCATTGAATATCAAAAATGACGAACAGGGATTAGAATATTTCATGTCTGATAAAGACGAAGTTGAGAAGGAGTGGCTTCCCGAGACTCATCAAAACGGATATGCTGTTTTAGCGATAAATTCCAAAACAAAAACACAACAACTGACCACAAAAAGAATGATTGAGCTTTGTGACAGGATAAATAAACCAATTATTTTGATAGGAGACAAAATAGATGCTGCTACTGCCAATGAGATCGAAACGTTCTTTAAAAGGGGTACGGACAGAGAAGAGAAGGAGATTGAGGATCTCAATAAGAAAGCAATCATTTTTAATGCCTGCGATAAATTTAACCTTAATCAAATGGCATCTATTATTCATCGTTCAAATTGGGTATTTACGCATGAAAATATGTTTATGCAGATAGCCGCAGCTTTTAAAAAACCGGTTTTTTCGATTTGGGGCAGTTCTTCTCCCCATTTTGGAAAATATCCCTACAAAACCAAGTTTACTATCTTTGAAAATAATCGCCTCTCCTGTAGGCCGTGTAGCAGCACAGGATTTGACCAATGTCCTAAAGACCATTTTAAATGTATGAGTGAAGTTGTTTTCGACTTTTATCTGCCCGACTAGTGAAGAATCTCTATCTGTTTCGTCATGGCAAATCTTCATGGACATTTAACCTTCCGGATCATGACCGTCCTTTGGGGAAGCGTGGCAGAAAAGATGTGCTCAAAATGGGGACATTTCTCAAAAATAGTGTTATGCCCCCGGAAGTGGTCATCTCCAGCACGGCGAGCCGGGCCTTCTACACTGCATTGCATATCTGCGATAGTTTTGGTATCAGTGAAGCAAAAATTATCCTTAACGAAGCCCTTTTCCATGCCGGATCATCGGAAATACTTCGTGTTATTCAAAGTGCCCCTGATTGTGAAACCTTGGCTGTCTTCGGTCATAACCCAGGATTTACGAATGCCGCCAACCGTCTATCAAATGCTAACATTGAAAACATACCAACCGGAGGTGTGGCGGGCATCTCATTTAATGTACGCCAGTGGTCTGAAGTCGATTTTGGAGAAGGTAGAGAAGCGTTCTTTCATTATCCCAAAGGCATTTAAAGGATATATCTGCTCAGGTCTTTGTCCTTCACCAATCCATCTAACTTCTTCTCCACTAAATCTTTATCAATGATTATTTGAGCATTTGGCCCAATGGTGTCCGGTATGTCAAATAGAATTTCGTTCAGGAGCTTGCTCATCACCGTATGTAATCTTCGAGCCCCGATATTTTCTACTTCTTCATTGATTTTAAAGGCCATTTCAGCGATTTCCTCCAACGCATCATCCTGAAAAAATAATTTGACTTCTTCGGAGGCAACCAGCGCCTTGTACTGCTTAGTCAGTGCATTTTTTGGCTCAGTAAGGATTCTTAGAAAATCTTCTTTAGTAAGATTATCAAGCTCTACCCGAATGGGGAATCTGCCCTGTAACTCAGGGATCAAATCAGAAGGTTTACTGAAATGGAATGCTCCTGCGGCAACAAAAAGAATGTGATCGGTATTAATGATGCCGTACTTTGTGTTTACGGTGCTGCCCTCTACAATGGGTAATAAGTCCCTTTGAACTCCTTCCCTGCTCACATCCGGCCCTTTTGCACCTTCTCCGCCTTTTGCAATTTTGTCAATCTCATCAATGAAGATGATTCCCGTATTTTCAACTTTGTAAATGGCCTCCTCCTTCACCTCATCCATATCAATCATCTTGGATGACTCCTCCTCCAATAAAATCTTCCTTGCCTCAGAAATGGTCACTTTACGCTTCCTTTTTTTCTTAGGTATCATGTTGCCAATCATCTCCTGTAGGTTGATCATAGAGGCCTCATCCAGCCCTCCTCCAATCATGCCTACATTCCCATTTGATGTGTGTGTGACATCAATTTCGATTTTCCTGTTGTCCAGTTCTCCGCTTCTAACCTTTTCCCTGAAGCGTGCTCTCGTCTGCTCATTTAGCTCCACTTCATTTTCCGGTTCATCGCCGCTTATTCGGGTTGCGTAAGTACTCGGCGTTCCCTTCAGCGGCGGTATTAAGGCATCTAGGATAATCCCTTCCACAACCTCCACCGCTTTTTCTTTCACTTCCTCTTTTTTAGCTACTTTCACCATATTAACGGCTTGCTCCACGAGGTCACGAACCATACTTTCCACGTCTCTTCCCACATATCCCACCTCTGTAAATTTTGATGCCTCCACTTTCGTAAAGGGGGCATCTGCGATCTTGGCCAGCCGACGGGCAATTTCGGTTTTACCAACTCCGGTGGACCCAATCAATAAGATGTTGTTAGGGACAATCTCGCCTTGAATCTCCTCAACTACATTCATCCTCCTCCATCTATTTCTGAGCGCAATAGCTACATTTCGCTTTGCATCTCTCTGCCCGATAATGTATTTGTCAAGCTCCTCTACTATCTGTCTAGGAGTTAAGTCATTCTTTAATTCTTTCATAGAATTTTCTTAAAGTCTTTTAGGTTGGTTTGTATGCTAATGAAATTTGTTCCTCCGGCAGAGTGGTAAGCAGCCCGGGAGAATCTCATTTGAAATCGTTTAATTTTTAACATGATTCCGTATGAAAGCCCCGCACCTCCTCCGGCTTCATCAAGTGTCAGTTCCTGTCTACGTTTATGATTATAACCGGCTAAAAAGTGAAAATTTTTTGATAACAAAAACTCTATCCCAAAATTAATCCTTTTTAGTGCTTTATTAATGGTCTCATTAGATCTGCCATTTTCCTCAACGGGTCTTGTTAAATTAGTGCTAACAAGATTATTTGATGTAATCGTAAATTGAACAGGCATGTATTTCGGTTTAAAAGAAGTTCCCAGCTTAACATCGAACGGGAGGGAACTGTCCGAATTATTGGAATAATCTGTTAGTGTCATCCCCATATTTTCAAACACCATGGCAAAAGCCCAATTCGGATTAAGTCGAAACACTCCCCCTAAGTCCATCGCCAGAAGATGTGAAGAATAATTATCTATCATGGAGTGGAAGAATTTCAATGTTGCCCCTAAGGTAATCGGCCCTGCTTGGTGGGCTTTACTAATGAAAAAACCATAGTCGGAGGCATTAAATGATCCTAGTTCCTGACCTGCTGCATCGGTCAGATCAAAAGATCCGAAATTTAAATACTGTAGTCCAATGGCAAAGTTTTCCAGTCCTTTCAGATGGAAAGCATATCCAAATGAGTAAAAGAACGCATCTGCAAAATATGGATTCAAATGGAAGAAGATGTCTCCGGCTCTTACGGAGTCAAGTGTAGCGGGATTCATAAAAAATTGCGAAATATCTCCATCAGACAATGAGATGGTTGTTGCTCCTCCCAAAGCGGCTGATCTGGGATTAGGGGAAATATGGAGTGATTGATAACCGAACTCTCCTCCCAACTGAGCAAGTCCAAGAAACGGATTCAATAGTAATATGCCAAAAATGAATCTCAACCCTTATGCTTTTCCGGCAGTACAAATTCAATAGGATTTGTCACCTTTTGATGAGTCAATGCTATTTCCAACACTTCGGGCACATAATTTACAAAATGAATTCTAAGCCCTCGGATATATTTCCGATCAATTTCTTCCAGGTCTCTCTCATTTCTTTGGCACATGATTATTTCTTTAACTCCTACCCTTCTTGCGGCTAGTATTTTTTCTTTGATCCCTCCTACGGGAAGAACTTTGCCTCTAAGCGTAATCTCTCCTGTCATGGCTATTTTCTTTTTTACCTTTTGTTGGGTAAATACAGATGCCAGAGAGGTAATCATAGTAATGCCCGCTGAAGGCCCGTCCTTGGGAATAGCCCCTGCGGGTACGTGAATATGCAAATCATAAGCATCAAATATTCTGTGGTCGATCCCTAATGATTCGGAATGAGACTTAAGATAGGATAAAGCCGCCACTGCTGACTCTTTCATTACGTCACCTAATTGACCTGACAAGGTGAGTTTCCCTTTTCCACGACTTAATGAAGATTCTATGAAGAGAATATCGCCTCCTGACGGAGTCCAGGCAAGTCCCGTAACAACCCCTGCAACGGAGTTATCTTCGCAGTTTTCTTTATCAAAAACCTCCGGACCAAGGATTTCTCTCACCCGAGCATCTGTAATTTTGGGAGCATACTCCTCCTCTGTGGCTACTGATTTGGCGATGGATCGGATGACTGAGGCGACCCTTCTCTCTAAATTTCTGACACCTGACTCTCTCGTGTAGTCGTTGATGAGTTTTTTAATGGAGTATTTATCAAAAGAGATGTCTGACCCCTTTAATCCGTGCTCCGTGCGCTGTTTTGGAATCAGGTGCTTTTTAGCGATCTCGGTTTTTTCTTCCAAAGTATAGCCGCTAACTTCTATGATTTCTAACCGATCTTTTAAAGCCGGCTGAATAGTATCTAGGGAGTTGGCTGTTGCAATGAATAGCACTTTGGATAGGTCATAGTCCACTTCCAAGTAATTGTCTTTGAAGGAGGCATTCTGTTCGGTGTCCAAGACCTCAAGAAGGGCTGAGGACGGGTCGCCCCGAAAATCTGAACTCACCTTATCAATCTCATCAAGGATAAAGACCGGATTGGAAGCTCTCGCACGATTTATATTTTGAATGATTTTACCGGGCATCGCTCCCACATAGGTTTTCCTGTGTCCCCTGATCTCCGCTTCATCATGTACGCCTCCCAGCGACATGCGTACATATTTTCTGTTTAACGCATCGGCTATTGACTTCCCAAGTGAGGTTTTACCGACTCCCGGAGGACCGTACAGGCACAAGATCGGGCCTTTTAAGTCCTGCTTTAATTTCCTTACTGCCAGATATTCAATGATTCGATCCTTTACCTTCTCTAACCCAAAATGATCTCTGTCCAGAATCTTTCGCGCATTTTTTAAATCAAAATTATCCTCCGTTATCTCATTCCATGGCAAATCCACCAATAACTCCAGATAGCTCATAGCTACCGGAAACTCAGCAGCAGCCGGACTCATTCGCATTATTTTATCAAGTTCTTTATCAAAATGAACTTTTGTCT
>JAPPDO010000087.1:4218-8020 GCA_028821635.1 Ekhidna sp. | reverse complement strand
GCGGGTGGGGGTGTGTCGGTGTGTGGGGGTGTGGGTGTGTTGGGTGTGTGATTGGTGGGGGGTGGGGTCGGGGTGCGTTAGTCGCCTTCATTCGGCAAGTACCGTTAAGCGATAGTTGTCCTCTTGTATGAAGCGACCCCGTCATTGCGTGAGGTGTCTTCATGCTTGTGTTATTTATATTTCCAGTCATGAGTTTAGTAAATTATAAAAAGTAAAGATATGTAATTACGGGGCAATGATACAACACTGTTTTTATGATTGCAAGTTTTTTTTTAATTTTTTTTTCTTCGGGTGTGATTTGTCTTGAACAGGATTTATTTGATTTTAAGGATTGCTATGATTTTACTTTTTGTTCGTATCATGTCTTCGCTGAACAAACTACTAACGATCGAACCACAGAGGGCACAAAGAAGCCGCCAATGGTCCAGAGCGATGGCGGGAAAGGAGATTAAAAGCGTGATGGAATAGTTTTTGTATCGGTTATTTAATCACTTGCTCTATGATAAATGAGTAATACCATATTACAAATTTTTTGATTTCAAATTTTGATGCATTATTGGTGATGGAAACTGATTTAGCATTAAAAGTTTATTCCCGAAATAATAAAAAAACTTTTACCATTCAAAGCACTGTTAAAGAGAATAATAATATCTTATACCAACAAGCGGACCCACTGGTATTTTGGGATTCAGAAACCGTATGTGAGACTTGTAGAAAAGAAGATTGCGTTAAGCATATCCTTTCTGAAGCTATTGGAGAAGGAAATACAGATGTGGACATCAGAGATTAGAGTAAAAAAGGCTTTAGGAGTTCAAACAGGATTAGAAATCTGTTATGAAAGATACAAAAATTAAACAATAATGAATCTAAGAAGGGTGGCAGTTTGCTCCACAAAGGACGTAGCAATGTTGGTGGTAGCCGGAGCTGTAATTGGTGGAGCTACAGGCACGTTTGTAATCCCCGAACCCGGAACGATAGCTGGTGCATGAGTCGGCATAAAGATACTTGAAGGTTTGGGAGGAGTTGCAGGAGCATTGACTGGTTATGTAATCGGTGATCGTTAATTAATTAATTCGTGATTTCAGAGCAGATGGAGCTTCTTTCAAAATCATCTAGAAAATGGTTTGTTATTGTCTTTCTGATTTATTTTATCGGAGGCAGCATTGCAATTTATTTAGCTAAGGGTACTCTAAGGCAGCAAGATTGGTTGTTCTCCTCTTCTGTGTCTTTAATAGTGAGTGCCTCTTCATCAATGTTAGGTCCGAAATGCGAGCAAATGTGGCGAGGGGGTATGAAACAAAGAAAGCAGCGAAAGAAAAACCGCAAACAAGAGACATAAAAAACCCTTGAAATTGGGATAGTAAGAATCTACTGTACTTCGCCTTTTAAGTACGCTTTTAGTGGCACAGACAACGAAGGAGTACACCTTCAGCACTACGGATGTGAATAAGACACCAATTATTACGGCTCAAACCTTCTTTGTGGCGGAGAACTCCGACTCAGGTACTACCGTGAGAATAGTGCCGGCACCGGATGCCGACGGGGATAAACTGACTTTTTCCATCACCGCAGGCAATAACAGTCCTCGTGGTCTCTGGTCGGACGGGACTGTATGATGGGTTTCAGAGCGGTAATCTAAAGATTCTTGCCTTCCAATTTGAATAGTGGGAGGGTTTCTATCACAGTAGCAGCTAGTAATAACAACGGAATGGTCTGCAAAGCCTTCAGATAATGCTAATAAACTGTAACTTGCTATCGGATGACATTGAAAAGATTTATAAGTTAGGGCAAGTCCAAAAAAGGACAATTGGTCTATATGGGACTTCTGCTATTTAAGATGCCATATCTCATAATCTAAAGTGCAGTCCGGGCTTAGTGGTAGTACGGAAGGGGGCATCTAATGATGAGAGGGTTGGTGGTCGTAAAGCGTGTTTAAAAGAAAAGTTTTAATCAGTATATGCGGTGAAATAAGGTCAAAAAATATGGTGGATGGTGATCAAATTTTAAGAGGTAGTCAAAAGACTTTAACACAAAAAATGAGACTGTTTATGCAAAGGTCTTAAAGCAATAAAATATATCAAAGCATCTATGCTTGATTGGGGGAGGTTAAAATCAAATATCATTAGCTTGGATACGTTTAAAATTGAGTTCTTGCTGATTATAGTTCTTACTTTCCTATACGATCAAATGCTCCTCTTACCCCTTTATAAACCTGTTCTCGCTACACTGAAAACATGAATATGCAGACAGTTGCTTCTTTGTAACTTTACGTTCCTTCATTAGCTGGTTTAGTAAGAGTAATCTCAAAAATTTTCAAGCTAATTTAACAGCAGATTTTTAGAGAATGACGACAGAGTGAAGAGATTACTTCTATATAGGAAAACTTTGTCAATTTTAAACTTCAGATGCTTAATAAAGTATTCAATTGGAGAAAAACTTAATTTATTTAGATAATAATTCAACGACACCGCTTGACCCCCGAGTGCTGGAGTCAATGATGCCATACCTTACGAATCAGTATGCAAATGCCTCTAGTAATCATCGTTTTGGACATCAGGCCAAAGACAGTGTCAAAATAGCGAGAGAACAAATAGCGGCATTAATTCATTCTGAATCACACGAAATAGTATTTACCTCCGGTGCTACTGAAGGAATCAACTTAGCTGTTAAAGGTGTAGCCGAGTTTTTATCTGATAAAGGTAAGCATATTATTATCTCTGCTACAGAACATACCGCAGTCTTAGACGTGTGTGCTTTTTTAGAATCCAAAGGATTTGAGATTACATACCTTAGAGTTGATAATGATGGATTGACAGATTTAGAAGAACTAAAATCATCAATCAGAAAAGATACTATTCTAGTCTCTGTTATGTTTGTGAATAACGAGACCGGAGTGATTCAACCAATCCGGGAAATTTCCAATGCTGTACACGAATCCGGTGCCCTTTTTATGACTGACGGCACTCAGGCGTTTGGTAAGATGTTGATAGATGTAGACGACTTAGGAATAGATCTTATGGCTTTCTCCGGGCATAAAATCTATGGCCCAAAAGGTATTGGTGGGCTTTTTGTCAGACAAAGAAGACCAAATCGTGTTAAACTAACTCCGCTTATTCATGGTGGGGGACATGAAAAAGGAATGCGAAGCGGCACGTCCAATGTTCCGGGGATTATTGGACTTGGTGAAGCTGCCAAAATTGCGAAAAAGGAGATGGTTAAAGACCGACAGGCAATTAGTACACTAAGAGATGAACTTGAATCTAAATTGCTCAAAATTCCTGATACCTTTTTAAATGGTCAACCTGAGAAACGACTTTATAACGTAAGCAGTATATGTTTTAAAGGTGCTGATGCTGATGCCATAATGATAGGTTTGAAATCGATTATGGTATCAAATGGATCAGCTTGTACTTCCACCAAAATAGAACCCTCTCATGTTCTAACTGCTATGGGGCTATCGGAGGAGGATGCCTATTCTACGATAAGGTTTAGTTTGGGGCGGTTTAATATTCAGGCAGAGATTGACAAAGCAGTTGATTTGGTGTCTCACGTTGTTTCAGCCTTGAGAGAAATGATTGATTGACATACCAAGCTATACAACGTCTTCCTCAAACTGAATTGCTTTATCAACGACTCTTTTTGATTTCAAGGAAACAAATACATCTTCCTGATCAAATAATTCAATAATTCGATTTCTCTCGAATATTAAGTTGCCTTTATTAATTTCATCCGACTGATAAAAACCCTTTGTGGCCTCAATAATTGAATATGGAATAAAGAGACTATGAATGGGAGGTTGTTT
>JAPPDO010000087.1:0-4208 GCA_028821635.1 Ekhidna sp. | reverse complement strand
TCTTCATATCTTCTGGTTTCATTTTGTTTTTTAAACCATTCTTTTCCACATGCGCATTGACCTAGAATCGCTAGATAATTGGGCACATTATCTGTAAAGGGAACCCAACCAATAATATCCAGTCCCCTATCTTTTGAATTTTGAATTGATATATTATTCAGTTCTTTTTCGTTTGTCTCCATTCCTAAATCAAATGCAAGCTGACTGATCTTATCTCTCGTATTCCCTTTGTAGTTAGAGTTTTTCCCGAACTCTTTTACTACTGCATTTGCTGAAAGGTAATTCTTTAAGGCATAGTACGAAATAGCTTCGAAGTCAGAGGTTAATTCTGAGCGAACCTTTGTGAAAACATCTAAGTTAGAAGCAATTAATAGCATCAGATACAACTCTTGCTTTATCGTTAGACTTTCTCTTAATATCAGATGGGCATTAGTAAATGAGAAAGGATAGTTTGATCCGAAGATTTGTGTCCGTTCTTCTATAACTCTAAAGATATCATTCACCTGTGCTTCATGAGTATCTCGTTGCTCTGCCGTATCAGAACCAATTTCGTTTATCAGTTCATTCCCATCATTAATTTTTAAAACACCCTCATCCTGAAGCCTATCAAGTAGGTCTCCACGAGTAACACGACTATTATTTGAGAAAACGGCAATTATCTCTACATAGTCAACATATAGATGAGTAAGATACTTTGATTCTTTTGGTGCTTTAAGTACTAGCTTTTCAAATTGTGCCTTTAATCTTTCTTCAAAAATCATCTTTTAATCCGTCTTTTACATCCTTTATTTTCTTTGTGAGTAAACGAATGCTTTGAAGATTTTCGATTAAATTAGGATAGAATTTTTTCACTTTATGTACTAAGCTATCTCCAGTCTCAAGATGGTTCAAGGATTTCAGTACTGAATCTTGAAATAGTTGGTCAATATCTTCGGTTCGTTCATAGGCTCGTTTTAAGGTGACTTTTTTTTCATCAAAGGCGATACGTGCATCTTCATTTCCAAGGATTTTATCAAGTTTGTTCAGGTCGTAACTATCGCCTATCATCCGGGTTTTTCCTTGATCATTTTTTTCGAATAACCATTTAGTCCACTTCTCGAGGTTAGCTAAATCCACAGTAGCTAATGGTTCATTATCTTCGATTTTTATTCCTAAAAAATTCGAAATATTATCCCTTCTCAAGCTATCTACGATGTAATTCAGGTAGAACTGTGTATCGTCTAAATCTTTAATATTGAAGTACTTTCGGTCTTCAATCAGTTGGTAAATTGCATAACCTAAAAGTAAGCGTTTGACGTAATCACTTCGACTTCCAATTACTTTAGCCAATTCTCTAGCGGCTTCACTGAAGAGTAATTTCGAAAAGTCAGTATTCCTGAGTTCGAAGAGATATCTGCCTTTTTCAAGTAATTTCCAAGGTTTGGTTCCTGTAATATGTCTGAATCCTAAATATTTGAGAATGGTTTCCTTATCGTCAAAAACTAAGCAAGGGATTTCGTTAGGTCGAAATTTAGCTTCTTCATAGACTTGATGAACTTTCTTTTTTTGAACTGTGGCAAGATTTTCAGCCGTTAGCAGTTTAACAGCTGTTAGCCTCCTATTACCTTCAACCACCAAATAGTTTCCGTCACTTTGTTCAACTACTAGTAATTGTTCCCCTGGAAAGAAACCATTTTCACCAATTGACTGCATTAGTTCTAAGGTAGAAGCCTCCAAAAGCATGTACTCAATAATACTTTGTTCTGATTGACCTTGGAAGGATTTCGGTAGTCTTGGATTAAAATCGTCTAGTCTTAATTTATCAACGGGAATATCTCTGAACTTATAGTTTCTATTCTGCATAGCTCAAATTTCGATATTTTCAATCACTATCTCCATCAACTTCTCATCAGTAAAGTGGCCGCTCATGTGAGTAATCAATATTGTGAAACCAAGTTCAGCGTATGCCTGGATGACATCTCTAAATTTATCGGTATTCTCTTTATTCTTTCCCAAAACCTCGAAACCACCTCCTGCTTCTACTGCCACCATATTAAGAAAGGGTTTCTGAATCTCATCGTCAAATGCTCCCCAATGGATCTCACCATGTCTTTCTGCGGTCAGACTTGAGGGAACTTTATCAGGCGAGTTCTTATATCCCAAAGCAACGCACCAGAAGAACATATCTGATTTCTGGGGAAAAAGACCATCTCCACAGTTCTCGTTGTAAATCTTGAAGGCTTGCTTGCTAGTATATAGTCTAAAATCATTATTCATACACCAATTCTTTTGATTCTACAATTGAGTGCTGCTTATTCTTATCAAACTCTATCCAATACCTTTTGCCTATCTTATTTTGAAGTGATTCTGATAATTTATTTGGAATACTACCATCTTTTAGTATTAGAATTGCCTGGTTAAAGACTTTACCAAATCCGGTTAATGCAGATTGAATGGCACTATCACCAATTTCAGATGTTGGGGCATCCATGACTAAAGGATATTCTTCTTTCCATGTCTCTCTCGCAATCCTCGTCAGTGCTGAAATAAATGACAGCACCAATAAGATAGAATGGCCAGTGTTCATAATTGACCTTGTAGGGTTACCATCCTTGTCAAGGACTTCAAAATACATGTTATCTGGATCAAGCTTTATCTGGTCGTATGTCAGTTTGTCATAAACCAAAATGTCCCAATGCTGCTGAGTGTATTTCTCCAAATCTTCGTAAATAGACTTTTCGTAGCGTCTCTTTAAGTTTTCTGCTTCTTTGAGTGCTTCTTCTGCAAGTTTAGACTTAATTGCCGGCAGTTCATTCTTCTTAATTTTCTTTTCATAGCTTACCAACTCTGCTTCAATATCTTTAATTTCCTTCCTCTTTGAGGCAGTCAGATCCTTAGTTTCCTTAATCTTAATTGATGTTTGGTTCCACTCTTTCTGTGCGGCATCTTGCTTATTTTGGAGTTCATCAAGCGTCTCATCAATGCCTCCAATCTTCTTCTTATAGGCTTCGATTAAGTCGTTCTTTTCAGAAATTTCCTGTTGCAGTTTGATTTCTTCCTTAGACTGATCTTTTATTTGTGTTCGGTAAGAATCAAGCAAATTATTAACTCTTTCCACATTGCCCATAATTGATTCGATTTCTCCGATTAAGTGATCATAGAAGTTAGCTTTTTTGAGTCGCTCAATTAACTTATATTCTTCGGACTGTGGTGATATTTCTCGACCACAAACACATCGGAGATCGTGAAGTATTTTTTCTACGACAGATGTTTTGATGTCAGGGGGATAAGTGCCTGAGTTAACTGCCTTTTGATATCTAGTTTGTGTTTTTTTAATCAGAACTTTTATAAGCAGGCTGGACCATTTTCTTGTTAAAAGCTTTCTTCTATGTTCGTGTAGTTGATCAAGCTGTTTACCTAAGAATTTTCTATCCTTTTCCTCCAAATCAATCTTACCCTTTAGCTCAAGTGCTTTATGATTTTCTGCGATTTTATCTTGATATTCTTCGTACTCTTCCTTTTTTATTTGTTCCTGAATTTCTAGTTCTCCCAAGGCAGATTCGTAGCTTTTCAGTACCTCTTGAGCATCACTTTTTCTATCTAATGCATCCTTGATTTGTCTTTTTATCTCTTCATCAGCGTCTTCAGCGAGCTCTTTTCTTAGTTCGTCTCTAACCTTGGACAAGTGGTTAACACTTCGTTTGAATACCGCAACTTTTGATAACTCATCCAGTGCTTTTTGAAAACTTGACTTGCCTTGAAGCTTTACCAACTCTGTTCTGTTTTCTCCCCTAAACAGAAAATAATTAGAAAGAGATGGTGGAAAAAGTTTTTCAATTTCTGTAGACGCTTGATCGCCTTCAAAGGATTTGGTAGTCCCGTCTTGGTGGCTTATTTTTCCCAATTTGAAGTTTGAGAGACGTTGATAACTCCACTCACCCTTAGAATAAAAACCAGTTTGATTACGTTCAGCAGAGTATTTATTACCAAGATCATCAAAAAACTCTATTTTTACCATCATTTCAATGTGTTTTCCTTCATGAGAATAATCGGCTATGCTTCCTTTATTGAAGAGATAAACTGTATTTGGATCTGGCTGTGTGATAAGTTGATTTTTATCTCCATCCCAATACTGATCAAATATGCACCAGTAGAAAGCATTTAAAAGGTTTGATTTTCCATGCCCCATTTGGCCTTCTAAAACAGTAATAAACTTCTCTTCATCAACG
>JAPPDO010000227.1 GCA_028821635.1 Ekhidna sp. | reverse complement strand
ATTCGGGATCTTAAGGCCGCCGCAGTCTGAGGGGATAAGTCTTTTGAGGCTCCTTCCTGCCTGAATGCGTCTAAATAAAGTTTGTTGATGTTATACTGAATGAAAGTAGTATCCACAAAGCCTGAGAGGCTATCCGCGTCAATGACGTGTATGTTATTATCTTCATCGTCTGCGACGTATGTTAGTTCATTTCGCCAACTTCCCAGCATATTAGGACTCGTACCGTAGTAAATTATCTTATCAACCACCGTTGCAGCTTCGCTAATTGTTTTGACCGGCAGCCTCCCTACACCAATTTCCATGGTATGATCACCGGACAGACGCTCCTCCCAAAGGCCCTCCTCCTCTTCTAAAAACGCATAATAATCATCCGAGGCGTAACTAAAAATAGGATGAAGACTCTCTCTTGATTCATAAGTGGGAACAAAGTTGGTATTTGAGGTGATTCGATTTTTGTAATCGTAGGAGCAGTCGCCAAAGAGCAGCAAATACTTTAGTGATTCTCCATTTTCATAGATATATTTAACATAGTCCCTGATGGCTGTAATATCCTGACGACCGGATGAGAACTCGTTGTAAATCTGTCTGGGAGTAACGACTTTTACAGAAAGTCCATCATTTGATGAATGAAACCGAGCTAAGCGATCTGCTTCGGATAAAAATGCAGGAGGAGCAATGATGATGCCGTCAAAATTGGCAGCACCTCTCAGATTTTGATTTGATACTTCTCCAAAAACAAAAGGACCCGGGAAATCACCTCCGGAGAATACGACATACTCCTGTAGTTTTTCAGACTGATTTTTAAAGGAAATAATGCCTTCATTAACCTCATAGGACTGTTCATAGATGTTTGCCACATCAGTAACATTCCAAATCGTGGCTCCCTGTGAATTATTGATCCGATACTCAACCAGCTCGCCTGTGCCTGATACCGTTCTAAAGTCAGTCTCAACGCCATAAAGTTGAAGTTCTCTTTTAAAAGTCAGAAAAAAGCGGTCCAAGAATCCTCTGGAATCGGCTGCATTTTTCTGGTATATAACTTGAAAATTCAAATTTTCGGTACTGGAAAATGAAAAGTCCAGGATTCCTTCTCTCCCCTTTCTACTGTATTCTGTTCCCTCGCCAAAAGGAACCTTACTTACCGAGATGGAGCTTATCTTATTCCCGTTAGCAGAAATAGCAAACTCATTTTCCTGCGGAGACTGACCTACTACTATGATATTACCATTAATTTCTCCCGATAAGCCATCAATGAAATAATTAAATGTGAGGTGCTCACCATTTGAGAGGCCCTTCCCTAACCATCTTCTTCCTGAAAAAATGATATTTAATCGGTCATCTTCGTAAATTATGTGATCGTCAAAAGTAGAAATGATGGTAGCGGCAGCACCTGATGGATTATCTAAGGATTGAACTCTTCTCCCCTCTTCTCCATCAATTCTAATAAAGTAAAAAGAGGTATCACTATAAGTATTTCTTTCAAAGTCAAATCCATGCTGAGTCCAAACTTCCTTGTGGGGGCCGACACCGTAAAATAGTAGGTAGTCAGCATCATCAAATAAGCCATCTGATTCTCCATTTATAAAAATCGGATTCTCCACAAGATCAACAGGGCGTTCCTCTGCATTTTCCTGAGGTAATACTCCTCGAACTCCGTTCCCGAAGAGTTTAATTTTATTTGGCTCAACCGAGAATGGAACCCCTAACGCATCTAATGTTGCCCGATCAATTTTATAGAGTCCTGTCTCCGTAATTCCAACTTTATACCATCTTCCTGAAGATAAAACAGAAGATTGTCCCAAAGCAGAGAGAGAAAGGATGAGACAAAGAGTGGCTAAATAAACCTTCATAATATGATTAACGATAAAAGTCTGTTAAAAATTCTTTATCTTTTTAAGTAAATAAAATGAGGTTATTGAAACAATGATGTAAAGAGGTGCGATAAATGGAATAAAAGCCCATTAAAACACAAAACTAAGGGTTATGATTCCAATAATCAGAATCTATCTGCTTTCATTGCCTTCTCAGCCATAGTTTTTGAATTTTAGTGCTAAAAGCCTCAGCGTGTTTGCTGGAGGTACCGGACGGAAGCCATCCGGCTTCCGTCCGAATCTGCTTTTGCTTGCAACCTCCGCAGACCGCCTTAGTTCCCTTGTTTATTTTCTTATCACAATCCTCCCTGCACACTTCTGACCTCCATCCTCCTCTGTGAGCACAAGGAAAATACCCTCACCCATCCCAGAAATATTGTATACTTCGTCCTTTAAGGCGGGGCAGTGCCTATCTGCTTTACCCGATGTGCTGATAATAATAATCACCACCTCATTCAGTGGCCTTTTACTTATTTTAACGAATCACTATTGTCCTGGTAAAACTCCCTCTATTGCTGGCATACATACTTAACACATACAGACCCGCCGGCCATGCACTCACATTTATCGGTATCGTCTTGGAATCACCTTCTTTAACGGTGAAATTTTTATTGTAGCGCACCGTGCCTATCAGATAATGACGAATGCTTATCGTGTAAGAAAAAGACTTCGGACTAGGGCTAGTCTCCGAAGGGCTAATCTCAGACTCGATATCCGGAAAACTAGGAGGACTAGGGGAAGGACGAGAAGATCTCATTTGCTTGCAGCACTCAGGCTGTGGGCGCATATCGGAGAGTGGATCAGCAAAGAATTTCCGGCAGCAAGCCTCTATTGCGGCTAGGCGCATCTGTTGCGAAATAGCATCCTCCGGCTCAGGGCTTTCAGGGGGAGGAACCACCGCATTGAGCTGTAAATTTATCATCCCATCAGCCGGATTGGGGGAGACAGTAAGCGAATGGCCTTTTGAAGGGCTTCGGGAGGGTGCCACATTGACCAAATAATGGTTTGCTTCCGACACACACCCGCACGCATTGGTGGCGGTCAGTTCCACTTCTATCACACCGAAGCGGCCTGACGGTAGGTGAATGGGCTCACTGTGAGCCCAAGAAACCTGCTGAACAGGCGGCTGAATAAAGTAATAATCCAACAGGCGGGACGCATACGTTGGCAGAAGACTGTTGTTAGCCCGATGAGGCTCCAACAGACGGGACGCATACGTTGGCAGAAGGCTGTTATTAGCCCGAAGCGTCTCCACATTATAACAGCCCGTGTAAGGTATCTGCAAAGCCGGCAGGATGGAAGATGGGTCTAAATATATGTGTACACCGGGCGGGGCATTATCAAGTTCAGGAAGCGAAGCACGACGGGTGTTTTTCCACTGAAAGGAGGAGGCTCCCTCTATTTTGAATGGTATCCTACTGCCATCACGCAGCGTCACGGCGGCATAGTTTACCGTAGTGTTGGAATCCGGATTCAAGAGTGCCTCCGTCAGCGAGGTATCTCCAAATGTGATGACAGGACGACCCAAAATACTGAATCTTGCCGTCAGCACTCTGCCATTGCTCAGCGTTGCTTTAACCCAGCTTTGACCGGCTGCCCCCCGAATAGTAACCTTTGAGTTATCCTTAGATAATATCGTGACATTAGAAGAAGCTGTCCAGATGACCGGTTTATTGCGATTATTGTTTAGTTTGATGGTCTTTGGGCTATAACTACAAAAAGATCTAACACTTTCAAGTTTTGCTTTAATAAGTTCTTGAGCCTTTTGAACGGCGGCGTGAGCATCAACCAAGCCATACCCCATTTCATTATTCCATGTGCCATTGGGTCTGTTTAAAGTATTGGCATAAGAATAACCTCCTACTTTTTGTGCTGTACTTTCGATAATGGTATTGACTTCTTTTACAGTGAGGTTCGGATTTACAGACAATATTAAAGCCGCTACGCCTGCTACGTGGGGTGCGGCATAAGACGTACCGTCGTCAGGAGCTATACCTTGATTAGGTATTGTAGATAAAATATTACTCCCAGGAGCGACGATATCTAACATATTTCCGTAGGCAGATGCTCTGTCTGTACTGGGATTAAAAATTGACCTCCGACCCGATTGATTAATGGCTCCAACAGTTAATATGAGGTGATTAGAGTTTCCTGGATAATCCATTCTAGATGTATTAATGCCAAAATTTCCAGAAGAAAAAACCACAACTGTACCTAAACCACTTCTTCCTTTGTTTAAAGCATTATTTATCGCATCTTCTAATAGGGGACTGTGTAATCGGTCAGAAAACTGTCCACCTTGGTCTCCCCATGAATTATTAATAATGTGTGCCCCATTTTGCCATGCCCAGTTAATACCATTAGCTAATTCTTCGGATATAGATGGAGTAAAAGACAATTTATGGCTGACACTTATAAGTTTAGATTTAGGGGCTACACCTACTACTTGTAAATTATTATCTTTTTCTGCACCAATTATTCCCGCCACACGAGTTCCATGACTTCTTCCATTAGTGAATACTGATGGTGACGTGCCATTTTGAGCATCAAAACTTAAGGACGAAACATTATCGTTTAAATCTTTATGGATTTTATCAATACCTTGATCAAGAACAGCTACATTAACTCCGCTTCCTTCTGTAATTGACCAAGCCTTGCAAATATTTATATCAATATTTGAATTTGTAGTATTATTAAGCCCCCATAAATTGCCAAAATTGTTGTCATTACTACAGCTACTATTAAAGTTAAACATAAATGCAGGATCAACATCCGCAAATTTTCCTGTCTCGTAAAATTCATTACATATCTCTATAGAGGATTTATTGTTGCCCGTATTGAGTTTCAATTTATACCACAAAGGCATAAACGAATTTTTATGCACAATGGAGGCCTTCTTTTGTTTAGCTATTTTCTGTAATAAATTTAGATCAGCCGGTTTTTTTAACTTAACATAAAATATGTCTGAAATTTGAATAGACTTTGCACTGCCTGCCCTCTTAAAGCGGATATTACTTTTGCTTGAATAATTCTCATCTATCTTTAAACTAACTTTTTCTCCTTTATAGTAGTAATAATTATTTTGAGCTATCAGTGATAAGCTGAAAAATATTAGAAAAATTGATATGTAGAACTTAGCTTTCATTTTCATTTGATTTTAAGGTTAGTTAATATATTATTCAAATTCAATAGGTTTATCAGTTTTAGGTATTTTTACAATGCTGAAAGGTTGTGTAATAGCCGCATTTATGTATATGGTCTCTTCTACAGAGACAACTAACTTGTTTTTACTTTCAGTTATCTTAACTATTTCCACTTCCCAACCGTATCCCTTAACTTCTAAAAAAACGGTGAGTATCAGATAATTATCAAAATCTATCACTGTTTCAGAAAAATTATCCGATACATTATTAAAAACGCTGTGACTGTTCATTTTAGTAATTAAATCTTGCCAGTCATTAGTATTGTTAATGACCATGTTGGATTCTGGAATTTCTTCTTTGCCAATTCCGCTTAAAACGCCATTACTTATCGTTGTAAAAGCTATATTCTGTGGAAATTCATTATCACTGCAACTGTACATTGATAATAGCATTATTAAAGTTAAAATCATAGTTCTCATGTCGGCTTATTTAGTTCATTAACTACATAGTAACACTTTTCAGGCAGTAAAGGTTGTGAAGGACTAGATTCATTCAATTCCTACTCATCATTATTGTCTGTTACTGATCTTTTACGAATATTTTTAACAATTCTTAATACTTGAACCTAACCTTCGTTGCCGTAACTGGGAGCACCTACCTTCCCCATAAAAAGAAAAGTCCCTGTTCTGTTTTCTTTAACTATAAATAGAAAAGGATGGTTCAGTATTAATCTTTTACTTTCATACGGAATAGAAAGAGATCTAAGCTCAACAACGGTTACAGCGGCGGCTTCCGTACCTGCTTCGTTTACGTTTATGGATGTACTGTGAAGAACCCTGCTGATGTAAAGCCCTCTCGCAGTTATCCCACTAAAGTCAGCCATTTGCTCATCAAAGGCAATACCCAAACCCATATCAATGAGTGACTCATTGAGCAGTTGGGTGTATTCCATTTTGAACTTCGGCATTTCAATGTACACGACCCTATCCTCAAAAGCATCCAGCCATTGATCCCGATCTCGCTCCGCAAGGTCTTCCGCAACATCTCCCACCGCCTTACCCTCCTGCGGCAGCACTAACACCATGCTGAACTCATCCCCTTCATAAGGTAAAACAATGGATGCGAACAAATCATTTTCCAGATATGGGACACTTCCCTCTCCCGACATCATGTCTACATCCAACGCTGAGTTGTCCGCTTTGTAAAAAACAGCCCGATGCGTCTGTTCCACGTCAAACGCATCCTCCCACTGCATGTTGAAATACACCGTATTGATCAAAAGTAATATACCGTCAATTTCTTTGAGCATGTCTTTAACTTTTCCCAATGTCTTCTCTGATACCCACTCACTGATGATACCCACAGAAGCAGGGTCTCTTAAGTCCAAGTTTCTGACTTCCGAATCATAATAGTCCTCATTCACGCCAATAAATGCGTCCTTCACAAGAAGTCCCTCATCTATCCACATAGAATTAGCAAGGGAAAGGCTGGAGTCCGTGGTGTTTGAAGACAGCCGGCTAATCATTTCCTGATTACTCTGATTAAAGGCTGCGAGCGACGTTTCGTTACGAAGTACTTGGGCAAAGGCTTCTTTGGTGTCTCTTTCAGCACCATTATATGCCATAGAAAGAGCCAGAGAGATGCTCAGAGGGCTTACCATGAAGTTGTCCCTCATTTCACTGCTCTCAATGGTTTTGAAAAGTTCAAAATCAAAGGATGAGACATTCTCTTCCGGTTGTGTTTCAGCATGTTCCTCACATCCCCAAAAAATCAGCATGAGGAATAAAAAAATCATCATTGTATTCTTCATTATTATTTAAATTTTCGTGATTTGTAATCAAACATAAGTATTATTAGGAATAAATTCTAATCGTTTTTTTATAATAACGCTCTACAGGCGGATAAAGGTTGTGAAGGGGCATAGAATTTATTCAGTTCTTTAACAATTACATCAGTATTTGGAGGGGTAAAGGCATTTGTGCTGTTTGTATTTCTCACAATGTGAAAAAACACATCAATACAAAATGCTGAAGTTCCTAGGGTACGTGAACTGGCAGAATTAGAATAAACCGTTGGGGTTGTTGGATGTGGTGTGCCGCAGACCTGACCAAAAGCCCAATGTGAACTTTTCAGAATTATCTTGTAATAAACCCAGCACAGGTCTTAACACCTTTCAGGTCTCCTCTACTCTTTGATAAACTTCAACAAACGCCCATCTGACAACTGTACCAAATACAGGCCGCTTTGCAGGGAGGTAATTTCTAACCTTGTGTTCGTGGTACCTTCCAATAATGGCTTCCCGCTGAGGCTCAGTATTGTGAATGTCCCCATTACAGAAGCCCGCACCTCCACATAACGTCCCGAAGGATTGGGGAAAATAACAACCTCCGCCGCATCGTCTGCCTCACTCAGAGGAGGCATAATTACTCGCTGCGTTTGTGTGGACCTATTGCCTGATGCGTCTTCATACATCCATGTAATGGTGGTAGGGAACGTAATCGGGAAATCGGCATCGGTGGTGGCAGTAATCTTTCCGTCATCGCAGTTATCTGTGGCGGTGGGAACAGTCATGTCAGTTTCTGCGAGGGGCTTCGCTGACCTGATTGCTGACAGATTCCCGTCCGGCGTGGGAGGTGCCGTATCCTCTATGGTCACCTGTTGCGTTTGTGTAGCTGTGTTGCCCACGCCGTCAGTGTATGTCCAAGTGATTATGGTACTTGATGTAACCGGAAAGGACGTGATATTATTCGTCACCGTGACTGTCCCTATGCAGATGTCTGCCGCAGTAGGAATCGTCAAATCAGGCTCCTTAAGCGAGCATTGCCTGATAATCTCCGGCAGGTCTGCTACCGCAGGTACAGGGTCTGTGGTATCCTCTATGGTTACTTGCTGCGTTTGTATGGCCGTGTTGCCCACAGCATCTTCATACGTCCAAGTGATGGTGGAAGTGGATGTAATGGGGAACGTTGCATCCGTTGTGCCCGTGATCGTTCCGTTGCACGCGTCCGTAGCGGTCGGGGCGGTCAGGTCGCTGGCGGACTCAAC
>JAPPDO010000116.1 GCA_028821635.1 Ekhidna sp. | reverse complement strand
ATAGGGATGCCGCAGGCAACACGTCCACGCAGACGCAGGAGGTGATCTGCCCTCTAGGTGCGGCAGACGATGCGGCGGAGGTGGTCATCTTCCCCAACCCTTCCGGCCGCTATTTGGAGGTGCGATCTTCGTTCGGAGGCACGTTCCAACTATTGAGCCTCAGCGGGAAACCGATTTTGGAAAGCCTCACCAACATAAGGTTAGACATCACCTCTTTGCAAAGCGGTCTTTATCTGGTGCAACTGCCGGATGGGCGTTTGTTGAAGTTTGTGAAGGAGTAGGGAAAAGAAATTTAGGCATTTTTTGTTAAAATCTACTGCATTTTAGTGATGCCTAATTTTTCTGAATCAATTTTTTTAGTATAAAAACACCTAAAGAAGCTGCTGTTTTTTAGTAAATCACTAATTTTGACAGTGAGTTAGAAGAAGCACTGCCGTTTGAAAGAGCAAACATCATTCAATTTTGGTGCTCAGCCTTTTAGTAAACAAAGAATTAATTCATTTTTTTTAGATAATCTGACATGAAGACTGTTGAAATTATAGGGTATAAAAGAGCAAATTTCGGTAAAACAGAAGCAAAGCGTCTGAGGAGGGAAGGGATGGTTCCCTGCGTGGTTTACGGTGGGGAGAGGCAAATTCATTTTTACACTCCCATGATCCTATTTCGGGATTTGGTTTATACCAATGAGGCACATTTCGTTTCATTAATTATTGAGGGAGAGCCTGAACCCTTTGAAGCCATCCTTCAGGATGTCCAGTTTCACCCTGTAAGTGAAATCATCATGCACGTTGATTTTTTACAACTATTTAGAGGGACTCCCATTAAAATGGACATCCCCGTCAGGCCTGTGGGCAGTGCTCCGGGCATTCAGCAAGGAGGCAAGTTGATTAGAAAGATTAAATTTTTACGGGTAAAAGCACTTCCCAAGAATATGCCGGAGATAATAGAGGTGGATGTATCGGCACTTGGTCTCGGGCAATCAGTGAAAGTAGGCGAACTTGCGGCCGGTGAATATCAAATTTTAAATAGCCCATTGGTTACTTTGGCTGGTATTGAAGTGCCGAGAGCACTTAGAGGCAAGGATATGGATGAAGAGGAAGGTGAAGAAGCCGGCGAAGAGGCAGCGGCAGAAGCATAAGAATTATCAACCTTTGAATTCAACTCTCGGCTTTGTGCCGGGATTTTTTTTGCTCGTTTATTCATGAAAGTTGAAGAGGCAGCAACTCAGTCGAAGAAGGGCTATGTTGATATAATGTCAAAATGTTGTTTCTTACTAAAAATCCCTGATTAACATGAAGTTCCTTATTGCAGGGCTCGGGAACATTGGCCCGGAGTATGAGCTTACACGGCATAATATCGGTTTTCTCGTATTAGATCGCTTGGCAGATGAGAAGGGGGAGAAGTTTCAGCAGCAAAAACTTGCTTATTGTGCCGAAGTAAAACACAATGGAAGATCACTCATTTTAATAAAGCCAACAACGTATGTGAATTTAAGCGGGAAGGCCGTCAGTCATCATCTTAAGGCAAATAAGATTCCTAAAGAAAGATTGCTGGCCGTCACTGATGACATAGCATTACCCTTCGGCACAATTAAACTTAAACCAAAAGGCTCATCAGGAGGCCACAACGGCTTAAAAAACATCGAGCAATGGACAGGAGGACAAGACTATCCCCGTCTCCGTTTCGGGGTCGGTAGTGACTTTTACAAAGGGCAGCAGGCAGATTATGTGCTTAGTTCTTTCAAAAAATCAGAGTTTGATTCGTTAGTCCAACACATGGACAGGGCTATTGAGTCAATCTACTCTTTTTGCACCGTAGGTATGGATCGCACTATGAATCATTTCAACTGATAAAGTTTAGCTTTAAATCTATCTCCAGTTAATTTTGGACCGCTTATAAACTCCACCAAAAAAGGTGATATTTTGCATCATCTGATAAAGAGCATTTCTCTGTACTTTGGAAGCGGCCAGTCCTCATCATCCACCAAAAGCTCCAACTTGTCTACTGCATACCTTAGTTTATCAAAGTACTTTCCCTTTACATGGTCACAATACTCAATCGCCATTTCACGGGTATTTTTTATTTCATTAACTCGTTTACGTTCTTCAGTCATCTCCAAAGAAAGTCTCCTCACATTGTTTAGATGGGTGGATATCTCCTCTATTGTTTTTTTAATTTCGGCAGTATCCAAGCCCAGTTCCATCAATCCTTTGGCATTCTCAATCAACTTAGATTGATATTTGGTAGCCGTAGGAATAATCATATTAAGGCCAAGATCGGCCATCAACCTTGATTCTATTTGAATTTTCATAATGTAATTCTCAAGTTTGATCTCATGACGAGCATTCGCTTCGATTTTGTTCATTACTTTGTGTTTGCCATATAGACGAATTGCTTCCTCAGATACCGAGAAATCAAGTGCCCGAGCGGTATCTTTAACGTTTGAGAGGTCTCTTTTTTCTGCCTCAGCGACCCACTCATCAGAATATCCGTCTCCTTCAAATCGCACGTTCTTAGATTCTGTAATATATTGTCTTAATACCTCTATAATGGCGATTCTCTTTTCTTTCTCTCCACCAGTCAGTTTTGAAACCTTATCATAGAAGTCAGTAAGCTGCTCTGCCACGATCAGGTTCAATACCATCATTGGGTCAGAAACATTGGCATCAGAGCCAACAGCTCTGAACTCAAACTTATTTCCGGTAAAAGCAAAAGGTGAGGTTCTATTTCTATCCGTATTGTCAAGGATAATTTCAGGTATTTGATCAATACCCAGCTTCATGTACAGATTATCTCCTTTTTCAATTGCTATGTCTCCTGATCGTTCCAATTTATCAAGGACTTCTGTCAGGGTAGACCCAATGAATACGGAAATAACTGCGGGGGGAGCCTCATTGGCACCAAGCCTGAAATCATTGCCGGCAGAGGCAATACTGGCTCTTAGCATGTCTGCATACTTATGGACAGCCTTAATGGT
Source organism: Ekhidna sp. (assembly GCA_028821635.1). Lineage (GTDB taxonomy): Bacteria > Bacteroidota > Bacteroidia > Cytophagales > Cyclobacteriaceae > Ekhidna. The sequence continues at coordinate 5,135 of JAPPDO010000116.1, read as the reverse complement.
AGTAATAAAGAAAGTTAGGAATTGTAAATTCTCTCGTGCGCTGCTGCTCGGCTGGTAAAGATTAACTCCGGTATCGGTCACGAGCGACCAGTTGTTGTGCTTTCCACTGCCATTGAGCGCAGCAAAGGGCTTTTCATGAAATAAAACACGAAGTTTATGTCTTTTTGCAACCCTGTCCATCACATCCTTTAACAGCTGATTTTGGTCTGTTGCGGTGTTTACGGGTCCAAACATAGGAGCTACCTCATACTGACCAGGAGCTACTTCATTGTGACGTGTCATTAATGGGATGCCGAGTCTGTGCGCTTCAACCTCAAAATCTCTCATGTAATCATAAATACGCGTGGGAATGGCTCCAAAGTAATGGTCATCCAACTGTTGCCCTCTAGCAGAATTGTGACCATATACTGTCCTTCCGGACATGACCAAATCAGGTCTTGCGTTGTACAAAGCCTCATCTATGACAAAATATTCCTGCTCCCACCCAAGTGAAGCATTCACTTTTGATACGTTCCTGTCAAAGAGTTTGCAAACCTTCACCGCCGCTCTGTCAACGGCTTCCAATGCTTTAAGAAGAGGAGCCTTATAATCCAAGGCTTCTCCAGTGTAAGCCACAAAAATAGTCGGGACACATAGTGTTTTACCGTAAATAAAAATAGGGGAGGATGGGTCCCAAGCAGTATAGCCACGTGCTTCAAAAGTACTTCTAATGCCGCCATTAGGGAAAGAGGAGGCATCTGGCTCCTGCTGTACCAATGCCTCCCCCTTTAAATTTTCAATTCCCTTGTTCGGATCGAAGAAGGAGTCATGCTTTTCTGCCGTTGCCCCTGTTAATGGCTGAAACCAGTGCGTGTAGTGAGTAACACCTCTTTCAAGAGCCCAGTTTTTTACCGCAGATGCGACAGCATCAGCAGCCTCGATGTCAATTTTCTTTCTGTTTTCAATCGCATATACTACTTTACTGAATACATCCGGGGAAAGCGTTGCCTGCATTTGCGCTTTTGTGTAGACCATCTCACCAAAGTATTCTGAGATTTTTTTTGATGGTGCCACTACATCCACATTACTTCTGCTTTGCACTAAACTGAGTGCACTAAATCTTAAATGAGCCATAATCTGTTTTTATTTGTAAAAGTATATTAAAAAATGAAATTTGATATTTGATCCAACTAAATTTTAATCAAAAATTTAATGATTTACATTATTTAGCTCAAAGATAAGTAAAAAATGAATCAAATAGACTCATTTTATCATAAAAATATAAATAAAGGGATTAATTTACTTCCAGAGGAGGAGGTAAAACACTGTATTCAGGTGCTCAGACACAAGATAGGGGACGAGATATTGATTTTAGATGGAGTTGGTGGTTTGCACACATCAAAGATCACCAACATATCAAAGAAGATTTGTGAGTATAAAATCTTAAAATCTGAAATTACTCTTCCGAAATCATTCAAGACTCATCTGGCTATAGCTCCCAGCAAGAATATGGACAGGATGGAATGGTTGGTTGAAAAGCTCACCGAAATTGGAGTAGATGAAGTCAGCTTCATTCAAACTGAGAACACTGAAAGAAAGAAAATCCGAATGGATCGGCTTGAGAAGAAGACATTGAGTGCCTTGAAGCAGTCGAGGAATCCGTTTCTCCCAAAACTGAATGATTTAGTAACCATGAATAGTTTTCTGTCTGAGAATCATTCGCAAAAAAAATTAATTGCCCATGTTAATCCCGAGCATAACCATATTGGAGATGTAATCTCTCCGGGAGAAGACCTGCTAATATTTGTTGGACCGGAAGGCGGATTCGCTAGGATGGAGATTGATTTGGCACTGAAAAATGGATTTCAACGAATCTCACTTGGGTCAAATACATTGCGAACGGAAACCGCAGGTGTAACAGCTTGCTGTGCAGTTAATCTGGTAAACAAACATTGAATTATTCTCTCCGCTCAGACGCATTATTTTACTGATCAGTATTTAATTCCGTATAACATTTTAAGAAGAAGTCACCGTCAGCAAGAATAGCTGCCTTAACACATGATCTGCAAGTGATCTAAGGCTTTGCATAAACAATCTGATTTTCTTGTCTTCCCGTGTTTTGATTACTGCTCAAAATTTGACCACCATCCACCCGATTTTTGACCCTCCTTCACTGTATATGCTGATTAAATCTGTTGTTTTAAACCCCTTTTACCGTCCCACTTTACAAATTAGACGCACCTCTATCATACTGTCACTAAATCCGGACTACGCTTCAGATTACAGGCGATGGTTTCTAACAAGTGTAGAGTATGTGTCTTTGCTATGCCTAAACCCTGCACGTGCCTGAACCAAACCATCTCTTTTATACTCCCAAAGGTCCGCTCTACTTTATACCCCTGCTTGCTGATCAACACATTGCGCTTCTTCTGCCAAGTTGCTTTTGCGTGTGCGATGGCTTCGGCTTCATCACTAAAGCTGGGATAGTGAGAGCTTACTTTGTAGCTCATACCTTTAAGATGCAACATCTTAGCCTTTCGGCAAAGTTTATGTACAGAAGGTTTCAAGTCATCTTAAAAGTGAAAGTAAAAAAACCACTTCATTCGTAGAAATGAGATGGCTTATTCTTACCTAGCTAAGGGGATTGTATCTACAAATCCTCTTGCGCAATTTCAGGAATGATGCCCATATTGTACCATGCAAAAGAGTATCTGTCAGCAACTTGGGCTATCGTTTTTGAGATAGGAGTTCCTGCACCATGACCGGCATCTGTTTCTATCTGAATAAGTACCGGATTATTACCCGCATGATACTCCTGAAGGGTGGCAGCAAACTTAAACGAATGAGCAGGCACTACCCGATCATCATGGTCGGCAGTAGTAACCATCGTTGCCGGATATACTACATCAGGCTTTAAGGCGTGTATCGGTGAGTACTTTTTCAGATACTCAAACATCTCCTTTGAGTCTTCCGAAGTACCATAATCAGAGGCCCAGCCGGCACCGGCAGTGAATTTATGATAGCGCAACATATCCATTACTCCCACTGCGGGGAAAGCAACTTTAGCCAAATTAGGTCTCTGGGTCATGGTAGCACCAACTAAAAGTCCCCCATTAGACCCCCCGCGTATCGCTAAATAGTCACTAGCGGTGTAATTATTTTCAATTAACCATTCTCCGGCAGCAATGAAGTCATCGAACACGTTCTGCTTTTGCATTTTCGTGCCTGCTTTGTGCCATTTTTCACCGTATTCGCCACCTCCTCTGAGATTTGGCTGGGCATAAATTCCGTTATTTTCTAACCAGACAATCCTGGAGGTACTAAAAGAAGGTCTCAGACTGATATTGAACCCTCCGTAAGCATATAACTCTGTTGGATTTTTCCCATCCAATGATATACCCTTCTTATGGACGATAAACATAGGAATCCTAGTGCCGTCTTTACTTTCATAAAAAACCTGCTTTGTCTCATAATCAGCGGGATTGAAGTCTACTTCAGGTTGCTTGTACAGATCGGACTTGCCGGAGGGAATATCATACTTATAGATTGACGGGGGATAGGTGAAAGAAGTGAATGTGTAGTAAATGAAATCTTTATCCTGCTCACCTTCAAAGCCATAAACAGTCCCGATAGATGGTAACGCTACCTCCCTTACCAACTCACCCCGAGTTGTGTACTGACTGATTTCGGTCTTTGCATCTACCAAGTAGTTAGCAAAAAGGTAGCCTCCTCCTGTCGAAGCACTGAGCACATTATCTGTCTCCGGAATTACATCTTTCCATGTAGAGGTGACAGGATTGGAAATAGACGTTTCGACCACTCTTTGATTGGGTGCGTTGTAGTTAGTCTGAATAAGAATCCTATCTCCCTCACTGTGCAAAACATACTCGTCTGTTTCAATATCCTCATCCACGGGAATGATTGCTCCATTATTCACAAGGTCTTTTATGAATAATTTATTGCCGCTCGTGCTCACTGCCGCAGTGATCACTAAGTAGCGATTATCTTCAGTCACATAACCCCCTACATATCTGTAAGGATTTGCTTCTCCTCCAAAGATTAGCTCATCCCGGGATTGGTCTGTCCCTAATTTATGATAGTACAACTTGTGAATTTGTGTTTTTGCAGATAACTCACTCCCTTCTTTTGGTTTATCATAGCTGCTGTAGTAAAAACCCTCACTTCCGCTCCAGCTAACCCCGCTGAATTTAATGTTTTGCAGCGTATCTTCAACAATTTCTTTTATCTCTGTATCCATGACGATAGCTTTTCTCCAATCAGAACCTCCAATTGAAATCAGGTATGCAAAAAGCGAACCATCATCAGTAAAACTTGATGAGGCCAGCGAAATCGTCCCATCTTCGGAAAATTTATTCGGATCTATGAATACCTCTTCTGTGCCATTAGCATCTTTTCGATAAAGAACACTTTGATTTTGAAGCCCATCGTTCTGATAATAATACTCATAATCGCCTTTCTGAGTGGGGGCAGATACTCTTTCATAATCAAAAAGCTCTTCCAGCCGAGATTTTAATTTATCCCTAAAAGCTATCTGATCCAGATAAGCGAATGTTACTTCATTTTGGCGTTTGACCCAGTCTGAAGTTTCTGCTGAAAGGTCGTCCTCCAACCACCGGTATGGGTCAGGGACTTCCGTTTCAAAATACACATCTACAGTGTCTACTTTTTTCGTTTGCGGGTAAATAAGAGCAGATGTAGGCTCGCTCTCTCCAGGCTGACAAGACCAAAGAATTAAGCCTGAGAATACATAAATCAGTTTTTTCATAATTATTGGTTTAAGAAAATCCAGAATTAAATCGTTAAAGAAAATTAAAGGGTTTTGTTCCAGTTCCTAAAAAGTTTAGGTTTTACAGAGTTACTAAGTCATTTCCAAAAAACCAGAACGCAAAGGTAGTGCTTTTTTGTATCAGTCTGTTCCAATGGTTTAGGTATAGGTAGGTTTATTTGTCCGGCATGTAACGACCATCGTGGAACGTGAAAAAGAAATGAAGAACAATATTCAGTTAAATTATAAATTACACTTGGAGGAGGATTTTTTAAGTATCAAAATAAAAAAAACTTGCAAAAACATTTGCATCTCTTAACTAATTGTTTTATGTTTGCACCTTAATTAATTACTAAATAATAAAATTATG
>JAPPDO010000066.1:1864-8121 GCA_028821635.1 Ekhidna sp. | reverse complement strand
ATCTCTATACTCATTACACCAGTAAATGTTTTTTATATCACCTTCTCCCCGATTATCGTAAAACTGATTTACGTCTTCCATGCCCCCAACTGTACCTTCGGAGAAGGTATTATAATTAACGGTGCTGTAAGGCAGAATACCTATGGATGAGGACCACTTTCCGGGCATAATGGGGAAGGCATACGCAAGAAACCTTAAAGAACCATTCGATTCAGTTCCGGAGATGTCCTGCCCAGAGAATCGTCTATTATCTAATTCAACCCCTATTTGAAAAGTACTAAGGTTATTGTAAACCAGGTAAGCAGGATTTTGCGTATTTATGTGCCATACTGCCGGAGTTCCTATGCCTACCTCTCCCATCCCAAAATTATTTGGCATGCCTTGATGTGCCAAACTACCCAAACCTTCAAAGGAGAAAGTAGATTGCCCATAGGATGAAGTGCAAATCACTAACACTGCGAAAAATCCTGCAAAAAAAATCTTCATTAAGTTTTCCAAATTCGGTATAGTCCCGTCAGCACAATTTTAGATCCCGTAAAGATGTCAGCTTTTATGTTTGATTCAAAGTGACGTGCATCTCCCCCTGATAGGATCACGTTAATAAATGGGAATTCTCTTTCAAATTCAGCTATAGCACTATTTATTTCCCGGATAATTCCAAAATAAGCACCGTTGAGAATACATTCTTTCGTAGTTTTGCCAACATTACTTTTTTCAATATCGCCCCACTCATCTGAAATATCCGGTAGACTTACGGTCGATGCCGCCATTGACTTCATCCTCATTCTTAATCCGGGAGAGATTGATCCTCCTTCAAAAACACCTTCTTTGGAAATAAGGTCAATGGTCAGACAAGTTCCTATATCTATTAGAAGTGAATTCAGACTTGGAAATAACTCAAGACAACCCACTGCCGCAGCTATCCTGTCAGGCCCGAGTGTTTCAGGAGTCTTATAGTCTAACCTTAATGGGAGTTGTGATTTATGACTTACCATCTGAACTTGTCTGTTGCCAAAATCAAGGGTTTTTTCCCCTGTATTGCAAATACAAAAAGGCACATCAGGCTGATAAGCCTTTTGTAAGTCTTCCGAGCTATCCCATCTTTTCTCCTCCTTGATATTTTGATTAAGAACCTCGGCTGATTTTACATCCGTATTTCCAACATCAACAAGCACCACTTCTACTTTTCTGCTCATCTTTGCAAAGAAAATGAAAACAACTTATTCAGTATTAGGTGTAATGGCAGGCTCATCAATGGATGGTCTGGATATTGCTCTTGTCTCCTTTAGAAAGGGAAAGAACTGGAGTTTTCAAATAAAAAACCATAAGACCATCCCCTATGAAAATCAGCTTTATCTGCGGCTTAAAGAATCACCTGACACTTCTTATGAGCATCAGCGAGCACTGGACATAGATTTTGGGAAATGGACCGGAATTAAGATTAACAAATTCATTGAAGGGAGAGCGGTTGATCTTATTTCAGTTCACGGCCATACATTAGTCCATTCCCCTAAAAATAAAATTAGCCGGCAATTGGGAGACGGCAAAACCATAGCCGAGGTCACCAACATACAAACAGTTACAAGTTTTCGTTCTGAAGATATTCAAAAGGGCGGGCAAGGCGCACCGCTCGTACCGCTAGGCGATTTTGAATTATTCCTTGATTTTGAAGCGTGCCTGAATCTGGGAGGGATCGCTAACATTTCCATTAGAGATGAGAAAAGCGCATGGGATATTTGCCCTTGCAATCAAATTCTTAATTATTATGCAAGTAAACTTGGAAAAGCTTATGACAACGAAGGTCAGTTAGCCGAAAAAGGTAAATTGGATCATGAGTTTGTCAATAAAATTCTGAAAATGCCCTATTTTCATCTATCTCCTCCAAAGTCATTACCTAATGCTTTTATTAAGCATTCTTTTTTGGATTTAATTGACCCTCGCGATGGGCTTAGAAGTTATTCAGAATTTATCGCCAACCAAATATCAGCAGACCTAAAGCCATACCGTAACGGTAAACTGTTAGTTACCGGTGGGGGAGGATTCAACAATTTCCTGGTCAGCAGGATTCAAAAATCATTACCAGACTGGAAAGTGGTAATCCCTCATACCTCCATTATAGCATACAAAGAGGCACTCATATTCGCTTTTTTAGGATTAAAAAGAATACTCGGTGAGGTCAATGTTTTAAGATCAGTAACAGGGGCCGTATCTGATTCCTCCTCCGGCACGATACATCACCCTGAATGATTAGATTTGCAATCCATTTTGAATAAAATTGAGAATGAAACATCTCCTCAAAAAATTTGAAGACAAAACACCCGAGATCGTCTTTGAATGGTCTGACCCTGAAACAGAGGCCGTGGGCTGGGTAGTCATCAATTCGCTGCGGGGAGGTGCTGCCGGCGGTGGAACACGAATGAGAAAGGGGCTTTATAAAAGAGAGGTTGAGGCACTTGCAAAAACCATGGAGATCAAGTTCACCGTATCAGGACCACAAATTGGAGGCGCAAAGTCAGGCATCAATTTTGATCCGAACGATGCAAGAAAAGAAGGTGTCCTGAAAAGATGGTATCATGCAGTTTATCCTTTGCTAAAAAACTATTACGGAACCGGTGGAGACCTAAATGTGGATGAAGTTAATGAAGTAATCCCTATCACAGAAGATTTTGGATTGTGGCATCCTCAGGAAGGAATTGTTCATGGTCATTTTAATCCCAGAAAGCCCACTAAAATTAATATGATAGGTTGTCTAAGGCATGGAGTATCCAAAGTGCTTGAAGATTCGGAGTACGTTCCTGACTCCCCTAGAAAATATACGGTCGCTGACATGATTACAGGATATGGAGTGGCAGAGGCCGTCAGACATTACTATGATATATGGGGAGGTGATCTTACTGAAAAAAGAGCAATCATACAGGGCTGGGGGAATGTAGGGTCTACAGCGGCACTGTATCTCGCAAAATATGGCGTTAAAATCGTAGGAATTATTGACAAAGCAGGCGGGGTTGCTAACAAAGACGGCTTCACATTGAATGACATCAAAAAACTGTTTTACGACAAGGAGGGTAACAAACTAACTGCAAGCATCCTCATCCCATTTGAGCAATTTAACAATGAGATATGGAATATAGGGGCTGAAATATTTATCCCTGCGGCTGCCTCAAGACTTGTTTCTAAAGCACAGGCGGAGGCTATGATTGCCAATGGTTTAGAGGCAGTCTCATGCGGTGCCAATGTCCCATTCTCTGATCCTGAGATATTCTATGGCCCGATCGCCGCATTGGTGGATCAAAAAGCTGCACTACTTCCGGATTTCATTGCGAACTGCGGAATGGCACGAACATTTGCCTTTTTAATGAACCCTAATGGTAATGACGTTTTAACTGATGCAGATATCTTCAAGGACATATCAAAAACGATAGGCGAAGCCTTGCGAGATGTTTTTGAAAAAAATCCGAATAAAACCAATATTGCGGAGACGGCTTTCTCCATCGCACTAGATAAATTGATATGTCATTAAAGGTTTGTTTTGGACTGTGCTAGTCATATCTTTAGCGTTCGTCATTAACTTATGGAATGATAATAAGAGTCCTCTCCGTATTTATTGTGACCTTAAGTGTAACTTTCTGCTATGCAGAAGAATGTCCTGTTTCTATACCCCGGGATCAGCACGAAAGTGGGGTTGGAGAGCATACAAAAAAGGAACATTCTCATTCTGATCACAATAGTATTGCGCCCGCTCCCTGGTCGGTGATCCCTTTCGCATTATTATTGATCATGATCGCAACAGGCCCTCTTTTTTACCCTCACTTTTGGCACAAATCCTATCCCGTAATTTCTATTGTGCTGGGCCTCATCGTTAGCACATACTACCTTTTTTGGCTTCATAATTATCATAGTCCAATCCATTCTATTGCTGAGTACATACAGTTTATTGCATTACTTACCGGTCTCTTTGTCGCTTCCGGAGGAATTTTGATTAATGTAGATAAAGAAGCTAAGCCTTTAACCAATGTGATTTTACTTGCCATAGGAGCGGTCATTGCCAATATGATTGGGACTACCGGGGCTTCGATGTTGCTTATTCGGCCTTTTATTCGTCTAAACAATAATAGAATCAAACCCTATCATATCGTCTTTTTTATATTCATTGTCAGTAATGTGGGCGGCTGTCTGACACCTATTGGAGACCCTCCATTGTTTTTGGGCTTCCTGAAAGGAATCCCATTTGAGTGGACACTGCTCAATAACCTACTCCCTTGGGGGCTGGCCGTAACGATATTACTGGTTTATTTCTACTTCTTTGATGTAAGAAATAAAACAGATTACGCTAAAATGAGAGGCGATGAGGAGCCGCCGCCTGCACCCACTGGCAAAATCCAACTGAAAGGGAAGGGAAACTTTCTCTGGTTAGCAGTCGTAGTTGGAGCTGTATTCATTGATCCTAACGTTTTTGACTGGGTGCCGGGCATAAAATATCATGGTTCTGAGTTTTCATACATCAGAGAGATAATTATGTTCCTTACTGCCATAGGTGCTGCTCGATTTTCTGACTTGCAGGCCATTCAGGGAAACAATTTCAGTTTCGAGCCGATACGTGAAGTAGCATTTTTGTTCATCGGTATTTTCTTTACCATGATGCCGGCATTAGAGTTGGTAAGTGGTTTTGCGCAGTCTCCCGAAGGAGTTGCCCTCATTAATGCTAGCAGTCTTTATTGGGGCACAGGCTTGTTATCCGGTTTTCTTGATAACGCACCCACTTATGTGAATTTTCTCACAGCCTCCATGGCCAGTGTTGGGTCGGATATTAACCAAATAGAGCAGGTCAGGGCATTTGCTAATGAGAAGCTCCTCTATTTAATGGCTATCTCGCTAGGGGCGGTGTTTTTTGGTGCGTTCACTTACATTGGAAATGGACCAAACTTCATGGTAAAGTCTATCGCAGAACAGGTAGGCATTAAGATGCCCTCCTTTTTCTCTTACATTATGAAATATGCTATCCCTGTGCTTTTGCCTGTTTTGTTCATTGTGTGGCTAATCTTTTTTATGGGCAGGTAGGCTGCCAGCAGGTCATTTAAAAAAAGTTTGGCATTGCTGAGATGCGGTGAGGTTTCACAGTGAAAAAAACAATGCACATTGTGCCCGTATGATTTTATCTTTCGGGCACTTACTTCCTGATAAACTTCAACAAGCGGCACCCAACAGACGCACTACCCTGCATGAGCTACAAACCCCGCCTTAGCGATAGGAAAAGCTAAAAAAGGGAAACTCCGATGATAGAGTTTCCCTCAATATGAAAACTATTTAAAACAGCCACGGCAAATATACGACAGATAAGAAATAAACCACACCCGAACAGAGGGCTTAAAACTTCGAGGCTTTTCTCTTCTCTGTAGCCAGCCAGGTCAGGTGCTGCCACGCCGCTCACTATTACCAACTTTAATTCATAATTTCTTAGAAAAAAAATTTATATCCGTCGGAAGACCTAGTATTTATCACATCCTCTCCTGTTGTTATTAATGTTATATTATTGTTTTCATCTAGCTCAAGTGACAACAAATCCACAAAGTTTAGTTCTTCTGTAAGAAAACATAACCATTTTCACGAATGTATTCTGCTACCGCTGACTCCGTGTTTATTTTTATTCCTTCAGTAAAATCCTATTCTGTAGGCCTACCTACCTAGTCTGAGCGTAGATTGTATCTACGCTTTAATATATTTCGTTGCTTTTTCGGTGATGAAGTAAACGAAATAGAATATTAAAGGTGTAGTTACAAACTATACCTAGAGGGGTTGATTATTTAATGTGAGCATCTAAAGTCATTCCGTCATAATCAAGTTTATGATCGTCTCTGAAGACTGGAGAAATTACCGCATGTAATTCGGTACTGATGACTGTAGTTTGATGTGCGAACACATAGGAGGTGTTATTCTCTTGATTTTGAAATTCAGTTCCATACTCTGCGCCAAAGAACCCATAGCAGGTTATAAGTGTTTCACAGGCTTCCTTTAAGCCTTTTTCTCATTGCCTGTACATCGTTTGTATAGGAATAGATGTGGTAATACTCAACATTAGCACAAGCCCAATCATTAAAATCTGTTTCATATTTAAAATAAGAATTTATTTGTTGTTTGCAAATGTATTAATAAATGGGGGGGGGGGGGGTTATTTAAGTGTTTAAATTTTTTTTAATAGGGTAGTTGTATGTTAAAAAACAGTTCTTTTGGTGGGTGGTTGCTAATCCGGCGTGTATGAC
>JAPPDO010000066.1:0-1854 GCA_028821635.1 Ekhidna sp. | reverse complement strand
GTGAGGGAGATTAGCGAGCATGATATAAATTGTTAAATTTTTTCTCTGATGTTGTGGGTAGGTTAAGAAGCAGTTCCTGTCGGGGGTGGTGTATAATCCGGCAGGGATGGCAAAACTGAAAGAGTTGAAAAAACCTTAGTGAATCTTAGCTAAGATTTTTGATGGTTGGTGTTACTTGATGGTATTGGATGGGTTGCACCAGAGAGAATTACTAAAATACAGTCAGGATGCTGAGATGCACGACCTCGTATTATATGCTCTGATCTAGGAATGCTTCAAAAGAGGAGATGATTTTATTGACTTCATCTTTCGTGATTTCAGTGGACAAAAAAAGTGACTCAAACTGTGAAGGTGCTAAATACACCCCTCTTGCTAGCATGAATCTGAAGTACCTCCCAAACTCTTCCGTATTACATGACTTTGCAGTTTCAAAATTGATCACCTTTTTATGAGTAAAAAAGAGGCTGAACATGCTTCCAATCTGATTGATTGTATAGGTTAACTTTCTCTTTTTTAATGCCTTTTGGTATCCTTTAGTGATCATTTTCGTTGTTTTATCCAACTGTTCATAAAGCTCGGGATGTTCGTTAAGCCGGGACAACTGGGCAAATCCTGCTGCCATTGCCACGGGGTTTCCTGAAAGTGTTCCTGCCTGATAAACGGGTCCCTGAGGAGATACATAGTCCATCATATCAGCTCTGCCGCCATAGGCACCTACCGGCATCCCACCACCAATAATTTTACCTAAAGTGGTAATGTCAGCCCTTACATTAAATACTTGCTGAGCTCCTCCTGTAGCCAATCTAAAACCCGTCATCACTTCGTCGAAAACCAAAACGATCTCATCTTCGTCGCATCGTTTCCTTAGCCCTTCTAAAAATCCGGGTTCAGGCAGCACACACCCCATATTTCCAGCTACAGGCTCAACGACGATAGCAGCTATCTCTCCTTTATTATCAGCAGCGACCTCATTGACTTTATTGAGGTCATTGAAAGGTACGAGCAGGGTGTCTTTGGCCGTTCCTTCTGTTACGCCGGGGCTATCCGGCACCCCCATCGTCATTGCCCCGCTTCCTGCTGCGATTAAAAAAGAGTCTCCATGCCCGTGGTAGCATCCTTCAAATTTCAAAATTTTATTCCTTTTGGTAAATCCCCTTGCCAAACGTATTGCTGACATGGCTGCCTCTGTGCCTGAATTTACCATTCTAACCTTTTCGATAGAAGGGACCATGTCTGTGATTAACTCGGCAAGTTCGACCTCCATCCGAGACGGGGCACCAAAAGACGGGGAATCTATTACGGCTTTGATGATGGCTTCTTCTATTTCTTTATTAGCGTGCCCGAGGATCATAGGCCCCCAACTGTTGATCATGTCTATGTAAGCATTTCCATCTTCATCGTACAGATAAGCACCCTCCGCCCTTACGAAAAAAAGGGGGGCACCCCCCACTGCTTTAAAAGCCCTGACCGGAGAGTTAACCCCTCCAGGTATGTAATCTTTTGCCCGCTCAAATAATGCTTTGCTTGTGTTGATGTTCATTAATTCAATCTTGTTTACCAAATTGATTAACCAGCTTTAGTCCCTCAAGTTTGGTGATTGGCACTATCTGATTGTCATTAAAAATTCCATATTGCATACCCTCCATAACCTTTCCTTCAAAGTATTTACCGGTTTGTAAACCATTTTGAAAGTACTTTCCGTACTCATCCAGCAGTTTACCAAGTTGAAAGATCAACTCGTAGCCCAGCAAATGATACTCTTCGGGTTCCTGACCATATCTGTAAATAAAATTCTCTCTTATTTCTTTAAACTCCGGAGTATCTTTATGGAAGAAATCAGGGCTTATAAAGGTA